>JAEZYO010000348.1 GCA_023419055.1 Pseudomonadota bacterium
ATGGTGAGTTGCCTAACTTGAAACCGCGAGATCGGGAATCTGATTAGAAGATTTCTAGATCACTTACGGTGACCGTGGGCATGAGGACGCCTCAATCGAAGGGCTCGGCGATGCGCAAGGCCGAGGCGCAGAGGTCGCCGAAGCCGCAGCGAAATCGGTTCGTTCACCTTCCAAGAGGGTGACGACGCTCCACGCCCGCCCCTACTAGCGCTTGCGCGACCCAGACATCACGCGATTTCGACGCGGGCAGTCCAGAAATTTCGATCAATGGTCGGCTAGGTGGGGATGCGATTTTTCTCACCTCCCCCTCGCCCTCGAGCGCGGTCTCGCTCTGGCATGTTGAAGTGACGCGCTTTGCGGATGGTTCTCGCTGAGGGCCTCCAGAAAGGAGGCGAGCGCCGGATCCGACTCGTCGCTCCGCGTGGCGACGAGCCATTCGTGCCCCAGGCCTCTCTTGCCGAGCCTCAGGGCATGGAGCCCGCCCGATCGGGTGAGCGGCAGCGCTGCCCAGCGCGGCAAGAGGGCGACGCCCAGGTTCGCGCGAGCCATTTCCACGGCGACGCCCGAAGCGGGCGGAACCGGGGTGAGTCGCTTCGGCGCGATGCCGCCCTCTTTCGCGAGAGCACGCCCCAGCACCGTGCGAGGATCGAGCGCGTGCGGGTCGGACCAGAGGTGCTCTTCGCGTAGCGCGCCGAGTGGCACGAAGGTGCGCTTGGCCAAGGGATGCTCGGAGGCGACGACCAACACGAGCTCGTCCCGGAAGAGCGAGCGGAGCGTGATGCCTCGAGGTCGCGGCGTGTCCGAGGTCACGAGCGCGACGTCGAGCTTTCGCGCGAGCAGCGCTTCACAGGGCGGCCCCGCGTCGGCGACGACGGTGACGTCCACGGAGGGAAAGCGCACCGCGAAGGCGCGCAGCACGCCCGGCAACCACGCGTACGACTGGTGACACGACGTGGCGATGCGGATCGAGCCTTCAGCGCCGCGGATGAGCCCGCGCACCTCTTCTTCGGCGCGCAAGAGATCGCCGAGCAGCGCGCTCGCGGAATCGGTGAGGCGCCGGCCAGCCGGGGTCGCGATCAACCGCCGCCACTTGCGCAAGAAGAGCGTGCCGCCCAAACGATCCTCGAGCTCCCGGAGCTGCTGACTCAGGGCCGACGGCGAGACGTGGAGCTCGCGCGCCGCGCTGTTGAGGCTGCCGGTGCGATCGAGCACGACGAGCAACAGCAGGTGTCGGATCTCGGCGACGGGGGCGAGCGTCATGTGTGAAGTTTGACTTAACAATGCGACGAGAACAACGCGCTGGTCTAATGTCAAAGCCGTCGCCATCCTGCGCTCGTGACTTCATCGACGATCGAGACCAGGAAGGGCCTGTTGGCGATCGGCTGCGCGGCGATCAGCTGGGGCACCGTGCCGCTCTTCATCAAGCAGGCGGAGCGCGCCGCGAGCTTCTCACCCTTCTTCGAGAGCTTGGCGCTGATGAGCGGGGTCGCCTTGGCTTCGGCCCCGCTCGCGCTCCGCGCGTATCTCGCGCAGGGAGCCCAGGTCGAGCGCTCGTTGCCGTGGGGCGGGGTGCTCGCTCTGGCAGGAGCCGAAGCGCTGAACGTCTACTTTCTCCTGCTCGCGTATCGAACGGCGAGCGTGGCGATTGCGGTGGTCACGCACCACGCGGCGCCGTTGCTCGTGGCGCTCGCAGCGGGCCTGTTCTTCGGTGAGCGCGTGGGACGGCGGATCGTGCTCGCTGCTTGCTGCGGCTTTCTGGGCGTCTCCTTGATGTTGAGCCCTTGGTCGGAGGCGGGGGACTCGGCCGTGCGCGGTGGCTGGTACGGGCTTTCGAGCGCGGCGTTCTACGCAATCAACGTGCTGCTCAGCAAGCGTTTGACGCTCTCGCTCTCGGGGCCGGAGCTCCTCTTCTGGCGCGCGCTCCTGACCCTGCCTCTCCTCGGCCTTCTCGTGCCCCAAGGAGGGTTCGGCTTCGGGGAACCTTCGAGCGCGTGGTTGCTGCTCGCGGGGATGGGGCCGGGAGCGCTGGGGGGAGCACTGTTCTTGTGGGGGCTCGAGCGCGTGAGCGCAGGCCGCGCTGCTCTCCTTACCCTGCTCGAACCGCTTTCGGCGCTCGCGCTGTCGTTGCTGGTGCTCGGTGAAGCGCCTTCGCTCCGTGTTCTCGCGGGCGGAGCGGCCGTTCTCTCGGCCGCGACGCTGGTGTTGCTCGAGCCCGCAGCGCCGCGAGCGGACCCCTCCCGGGCCGTCGAAGGACTCCTCGGGAAGGAACCATGAAGGCCGTTCAGTTGAGTCGCTTCGGGGGCGCGGACGCCCTCGAGCTGCGAGAGCTCGTGCAGCCGACGGTCCTGCCTGGTGAAGCGCTGGTGCGTGTGCATTTCGCGGGCGTGAACTACGCGGACGTGACGCTGCGCTCCGGGGCGCACCCGTGGCCCGAGCCGCTGCCGCTCACTCCGGGCTTCGAGGCGTCGGGAGTCGTCGAGCAGGTGGGCGCCGGCGTGACTCGGGTGAGCGCCGGGGATCGCGTCGCGTCCCTGCACTTCGCGCTCGGCGCGTACGCGGAGTACCAGGTCGTCCCGGAAGAGCGCCTCGTGCGCCTGCCACCCGACGTCACCCTGGAGAATGGTGTCGCTCTCATGCTGCAGGGGTTGACGGCGCAGGCTCTGATTCTCGAGAGCGGTTGCGTCGAGTCGGGCTCGACCGTCCTGATTCACGCGGCGGCGGGAGGAATGGGGCAGCTCCTCGCGCGCTGGTCGAGACAGCGCGGAGCCACCGTGATCGGCACGGTCTCCACGCCGGAGAAGAGGGCTCGAGCGCTCGAGGCAGGAGCCGATCACGTGATCGACTACTCGCAGCATGATTTCGCCGACGAGATCCAGCGCTTGACGCACGGGCGCGGCGTCGACGTCGTCATCGACGGCGTTGGAAAGACGACGTTCCAGCGGAACCTGAGCGCCGTCGCTCCGCGCGGTCGGATCATTTTTTACGGCTTCGCGAGCGGCGTGCCGGACCCGTTCGATCCGCGCCTCCTGATGGGAAAGTCGGTCACGCTGTCCGGCGAGAACGTCGCCAACTACGTGACGCGGCGAGAGGAGCTCGAGCGGCGTGCGGAGCAGGTGTTCCAGGCGCACCGGGACGGGATCCTGGTCCCGAGCATCGATCGCATTCTGCCGCTCGAGCAGGCGAGCAAAGCGCACGAGCTCCTCGAAGGTCGCGCCAGCATGGGCAAGATCTTGCTCGCGGCCGCGGCGCCGGGCTGAGTCAGGCGAACGTGGTCTCGATCGCGACGCCGCTCTTCAGCGCCTTGGTCACCGGCGTCTTCTCGGCGATCTCCGCGAGGCGAGCCAGCTGCTCCGCGCTGAGCTCCGCGCCGAACTTGACGACCCGCCGGATCTTCGAAGGTGCCTCGTCGGTCTCTTTGTAAAAGTCGAGATCGACGTGGACGGCGCCGAGCGTCCAGCCCTTGCGGTCCGCGTACATGCGGAGAGTGATCGAGGTGCAGGCGGCGAGCCCGGCGAGCAGGAGCTGGAAGGGCGCGGGCCCGGTGTCTGTCCCTCCGATCGCGGCCGGCTCGTCTGCGGTGAGGTGATGCCGACCCATCCGGATCTCGGCGGCGTAGCCTGCAGTGGAGTCGAGCGCAGCGTGAGCGATGCGTGCCATGGCGTCGACGTCTACCTCGTCTAGACTCGCTTGGCGATGTCCGATCCTTTCGAGGAAGCGCTGGCGAGCCACCGAGCCGAGCTGCTGCGTCACTGCTACCGCATGCTGGGCTCGTTTCACGACGCGGAGGAGGCGGTTCAAGAGGCGCTGCTCAGCGCATGGAAGGGCCGGGACACCTACGCGGGGTCCGCGCCGCTTCGGCATTGGCTCTTCAAGATCACCACTCACGTCTGCCTGAACGCCAAGAAGGCGAAACGTCGACGAACGCTGCCGAACGAGATCCGGGAGCCGGCTCGAAGCGCGAGCGACGTCGGTGAACCGACCGAGCCGGAGCTTTGGGTGACGCCTGCGCCCGACGCGGCGCTCTACCCGGCGGGACTCCCAACTCCTACTGACGGAGTGATGGAGGAGCGAGAAAGCGTGGCGCTCGCGTTCGTGGCGCTCCTGCAACGACTGCCGCCTCGACAGCGCGCGGTGCTGCTCCTCAAGGACGTGGTCGGGTTCTCGAGCGAGGAGATCGCCCAGGCGCTCGATTTCTCGCTCAGCGCGGTATCGAGCGCGCTCCATCGCGCTCGGGCGGCGCTCCCTGCGCCGAGCGGCGGGAGCACCAGCGAGCCCGCCCCCGAGCTCCTTCGCGAGTACGTGCGCTGCTGGGAGTCGCGAGACCTCGAGGGGCTCTTGAGGCTGTTACGCAAAGACGTGATCCTCACCATGCCGCCTTACGCCGCCTGGTTTCGAGGTCGAGACGCGGTGGAGGGGTTCTTGCGGGGCGAGCGCTTCTCGGCGTTTTGGTCGAGCGGCATTCGCATTTCACTCACG
>JAEZYO010000371.1 GCA_023419055.1 Pseudomonadota bacterium
CATCGGCACCTGCGATGCGATGCGCGGCATCTACCGGAAGCTGGAGAAGGTGGCGCCCACCGACATCAGCGTCCTCATCACCGGCGAGACGGGCACCGGAAAAGAGCTCATCGCGCGCGCGATTCACGAGCTCGGCGTTCGCGCGGCCGGCCCCTTCGTCGCGCTCAATTGCGCTGCCATCCCGGGAGACCTGATCGAGTCCGAGCTCTTCGGACACACTGCCGGCGCCTTCACGGGAGCCACCCTGGGGCGACCGGGGGTGTTCCGCGCGGCCGACCACGGCACCCTCTTTCTCGACGAGATCGGCGCCATGCCGGTCGGCCTACAGGCTCGGCTGCTGCGAGCGATCGAGCAGCGCTCGATCCGCTCGGTGGGCACGGTCGAAGAGGTATTCGTGGACGTTCGGGTGGTCGCGGCCACCAACTCGCGCCTGCGCGAGGTCGCTCGCGCGGGGCAGTTTCGCTCCGATTTGCTCTTCCGGCTGAGCGCGTTCGAGGTGGAGCTCCCGCCGCTCCGCGCGCGGGATGCGGACGTGCAAGAGCTCGCGCTGCATTTCTTGCGCGAGTTCGCGCCCGAACGGCGGCTCGAGATCAGCCCGGAGGCGGCCATCGCGCTCTCGGCTTACGGCTGGCCCGGCAACGTACGAGAGCTCGAGAACTGCATTCGCGCGGCGCTCGCGGTCTCCGAGCACGACGCGCTCGAGCTGACCGACCTGCCTCAGCGGGTACAAAACGCGGTCCACGGCGGTGAGCGCGCGCCGGACTCGGGATCCGTCGAGCTCGACGCCGTCGAACGGCGTCACATCGAGCGCGTGCTCCGCGAAGCGGGCGGCAATCGCTCCGAGGCCGCCCGGAAGCTCGGGATCGACCGCGTCACCCTCTACCGGAAGATGAAGCGGTATCGCGTCGACTGATCGGGCTCCGCGTCGCGGAGGGCGGCGGAGCCTACGGGCGAGACGATGCGAGAACCCGAGCGTGTGCGCGGCGGAACTTCGATGTTCATCCGCTCGAGTTTGCGATGCAAAGTCTTGCGATCGATGCCGAGCAGGCGAGCGGCGTGAGCGCGGTTGCCCTGAACCGAGCGCAGGACCGCCTCGATGTGCCGGCGCTCGACGGTCTCCCAGCGCACGTCTTCGTCCGGCGAGAGCTCCGGATCGGCCACGCGCGGCCGCATGACCTCGGGCAGGTCGCTCTCCGTCACGTGGTCGTAGCGAGCGACGGCGACGGCGTAGTCGATCGTGTTCTTGAGCTCGCGGACGTTGCCGGGCCAAGAGTACGACAAGAACGTGCGCGCCACGGCAGGCGTGATGCCGCGGATCTCTTTGCCGCTCCTGATCGACGCGTCCTCGAGGAAGCCTTCCGCGAGCAACATGACGTCGAGACCCCGCTCACGCAGCGGCGGCACGGGGATTTCGAGCACGGCCAGGCGGTAGTAGAGATCCTCGCGAAAAGTGCCCTCTCGCACGAGCGCATCGAGCTCGACGGTCGTCGACGCGATCACACGAAAGTCGACGGGGAGCTCGCCGCTTCCGCCGACCGGCCTCACCGATTTCTGTTGAAGGGCGCGGAGCAGCTTCGCCTGAACGTCCGGCGAGAGCGCGCCGACGTCGTCGAGGAAGAGCGTGCCCCCGTGAGCGGCCCGAAAGAGGCCGCGGTGCTGCGCCGATGCGCCGGTGAACGCGCCCTTCACGTGCCCGAAGAGCTCGCTGTCCGCGAGCGAGTCCGGAATCGCCGCGCAATTCACGACCACGATCGGGCCGTGGCAGCGCTCGCCAGCGGCGTGGATCAAGCGCGCGACGAGCTCTTTGCCGGTGCCGGTCTCGCCGACCGTGAGCACGGTCACGTCCGAGCTAGCCGCCTGGCGGATGCGGGCGCGCAGCGCGCTCACCGCCGCGCTTTCCCCGACGAGCTCGGGAAAATGAAAGCTTAGCGGGGAGCGCGTCGAGAGGCACTCCGCGATCGCGCGCTGTTCCATCAGCCGCTCGAGCGATGCGATGATCTCCGCAGCGGGCGAGGAGCGTTCCACGTAGTCCGAAGCGCCCTCGCGCAAAGCGTCGATTGCGCTCGTGAGCTTGGAATCGCCCAAGACCAGGAGCGGCACGGTGGGGAAGGTGCTGCGCACGTCGCGGATCGCTTCCGCGAGCGCAAACCCCGTCGCCTCCGGGTCGAAGACCACGACGCCCGGGCAAACTTCGAGCGTCGAAACGGCCTCGGGTTCGAGCGCAGAAACCACCCAACCGGCGGCCTCCAGATCCGGTCTAAGCGCTGCGGCGGTTTGGGAGAGGAGCAACACTGAGGGGCGCACGAATCCTCCGGTGCGGCAAACGATCCCTGCCCAAGGTACGCGGGGCCCCGACATATCGCAAACCGTTTGTGCTCCGACCGAATCGCCACGCGCGCGCAGCGCTTGTGGCGAAACGCCGCAACCTGAAGCCTGCCGCAACGGCGCGTAAGCCTTCGCGGCCCCCCTTGGGCTGGTGGGCCGCAGCAGCAATCACGCTGCGCGCGAAATGCGAAGATGAACGCAGCGTCAAAGTTCACACTCC
Source organism: Pseudomonadota bacterium (assembly GCA_023419055.1). The sequence continues at coordinate 2,546 of JAEZYO010000371.1, forward strand.
AACCTGAGCGGCACGGCGGATCCGCTCATGGCACATCGCGTGCACAAGGGCAGGCCTCGTCAGCAGGAGGACGCGGATGAACCGTTTCGAGCGCTCTGCCCACCAGAAAATCGAGTCCCGCGAGCAGGCCGCGCAGATGCGGTTCAGGCGTGATCGGGAGCATTGCTTCATCACCGTCGTCACGGCGCGATCGAAGCAGCTCCTCCCGGAGCTCTATCTTCTGCTGACAGCGCTCGGAGTTCAGGTGGTGGGCGTTCGAGCGCACGGCAGCGGTCAGAGTATCGTGCAGGAGCTCGAGCTCGCGAGCCGTGACGGCCGCTCGCTCGACGACGACCAGTGGCGCGTAGTCCAAGCTGCGGCCATGGGATACTTGGGAGACAGGCTCCTCAGCCGACCCGGGCTGCGCTCGGTCGAAATGCCCGCTCCGCTCGCCAACACCGCCTAGGCCTACAAAAAAGCGCGCAGCGCTTCGTTGCACTCGCTCGGACACCCCTTGCGCCAGGCGTCAGGGTGCTCGCGTCTCCATCGCCTGCGGTCGGCGGTGGTTGAGCTCGGCCATGGCGCGGACGAAGTCGAAGGTCGACACGATGCCGAGCAGCTCGCCGCGATCGCCGATCACCGGCAGGTGGTGCACGTCTCGATCGGTCATGAGCGCCGCGGCTTCGCGAATGGAAGTCTTGCGGCTCACGCTGACGACGAAGGGCGTCATCAGATCCCGCACCTTCGGCTCGCCGAAATCCTCGACGTAGAAATCCACGCCCGAGGCGCGCGGCCCGAGCCCTGCTTCGGCTTCGTCTTCGATCAAACCGAGCCGCTGCAGCGCGGCGTCGCTCGGGTCGGCGTCGCGAAGGCGAGCGGCAGCGGACTCGCGCACCATGTCGGTCTTCGAGAGCATCCCGAGCGGGCGACCCTGCTCGTCGACCACGGGGAGCGCCCCGATGCCGCGATCGAGCATCAGCAAGCGCGCCAGGGCTCCGCTGATGTCGGGGCGCACGCACACGGGGTCCGCCGTCATGATGCGCGTGACGGGCAAATCGAGGTTGAAGAAATGTCCGGTTCGACGGCTCGGCGGCTGACTCGCTCGGCTCATGACTAGAGGGCGAATTAGCAGTCACCGTGCCACTGCCCCTCTTACTCGATACGAAGGCGCAGCCGAAACACTCCAGACCTCTGATCGCACGCTCGTCCGCGACTTCGAGCACGCAGCGGCATGGAACCTGCCTTTGCCTCACAGAGAGAAACGGAGGGACCCATGTCGACGGTATCGGAAGTACTTCGGGACAAGGGGACAGCGGTCTTCACGATCGACCCGCACGCGACCGTGTTCGAAGCCATCGGTCACATGGTGCGGCTCGGCGTGGGTTCATTGGTCGTCGCGGAGAACGACTGCGTCATCGGTATGATCACCGAGCGCGACTACCTGCGGAAGGTGGCGATCGAGGGGCGGACGTCGCGCACCACGCTGGTGCACGAAATCATGTCGACGCCCGTACTCGCGGTGCGCCTCTCGGAAGACGTCGATCGCTGTTTCGCGCTCATGACCGAGCACCGCATTCGACACTTCCCCGTCGTCGAAGGCGGCCGCCTGCTCGGGCTGGTCTCCATGGGTGACCTGGTGCGCCAGAAGGTGCTCGATCAGAAGGGCGAGATCGAGAGGCTCGTCGACTACATCCAGACGAGCGGCGCGGCGGCCTCGATCTGATCCGCTTCGAAGTTTCGGTCGCCCCCCCGCACTCGGCCAAGAGCGAAGGCGCGACCGGGCTCGAAGCGCGGCGACTTCGTGCCGCGTCAGTCGCCGCCGCCGAGCATGACGTTCGGATCCTCGCTCGAGCTTCGCCCGCGCTCGACGCAGGTCCGGCAGAAGCAGGGCTCGTTGGCGCGCTTCGGGCAGAGCTTGTGGCTCGAGCCACACGCCGCGCAGCGATCGATGCCCGGCTGATTCGGCAACACGCCGTGCGCGCGCAAATCGGATCGAGTCACGATCCCGACGAGCTCGCCCTGAGTGTCGACGACGGGGAGCGCACCCACGCCGAAGTTCTCCATGGTCGCCGCCGCCGCCGCGAGGCTCTCGGTCGGTCCCGTGAAGAGTGGGCAAGCGCTCATGCAATCCCTGACGCGCGCGTCCGGCCACGCTTCTTCGAGATCGCAGGCGCAAAGCATTCCCATCAACTCGCCGTCGCGGTGGATCACGATCACGTGATGGACGCCGCGCTCGGTGAGGAGCTGCTTGACCGTCTCCACGGCGTCATCGGGGTGCGCGGTGAGCAGACGAGTCGACATGATCTCGGCGACGTGCACGCGAAATGCGAAGTGCGCGTCATCGAGGGGTTGATCTTCGTGAGAGGCAGTTTCGATGGCTCGCATGGCTTCTTCCTCGTGCAAGGGGCCCATGATTTTTGGCGTTCCAGCAAGCCGCGTGCCGCAAACAGGCCACGTGGCCGAAGGGCGAGACGCGCGTCGAAAACCCCATCGCGCACCGGAAAAGTGAACACCCCAGAGGCAGGAGCTTGCGGCAGCTTGCAACGGAGGCGACGCATTTCACCCCGACCGGGCGCATCTGTCGCGCCATCGCGCGAACACCCTCGGGAGTGAAGTGCGAGCTTGCCGCCGCGCGACCGACCTCCGCTCGGGGCGACGAGCTTTGCTTTCGACTCCAGGATCGGCTACCACTTGCTCCGGCGACCACTCGTCGAGCCCCCTCGGTTCTGTTAGCACTGGATCGTTGAGGTAGCGTCGAGCCGAGAGGCAACGGGCTTCGTAGCTTGGGGTGGTCCCGACGAAGGGTGATTCTTTCCCTTCGTCGTCCCACGGCACTCCTTGCGGCAGGCGAGCGTACCGGTGGGCCTACCCATAGAACTGCCGCGAGACTGAGTCAGAAAAAAGTGAATCATCTTCAATCCGGCCGCGCCGAGAGCGCGTCGCCCGTCGTGCAAGCTCCGAAGCTCGCAACGACCCCTTCCGCCTTCGCCGAGCTCGGCCTCTCCGCTCCCCTCCTTCGAGCGGTTGCCGAAGAGGGCTACTCCTCCCCGACCCCCATCCAACTCAAGGCCATTCCGAGCGTCGCAGCCGGCAAGGACCTGCTCGGCTCCGCCCAAACCGGCACCGGCAAGACGGCGGCGTTCGTGCTTCCGCTCCTCGAGCGGCTCGCGCGAGCCGACGGTCACGGCGCCGTCCGAGCGCTCGTGCTCACGCCCACCCGCGAGCTTGCCGCTCAGATCGGCGAGCGCACGCAAGCTTACAGCCGTTACCTCAGGCTGCGTCACACCGTGATTTACGGCGGCGTGAGCCAGGGCCGTCAGGAGCGCGAGCTCGCGCGCAAGCCCGAGATCGTGGTCGCCACGCCGGGCCGCCTGCTCGATTTGATGCAGCAGCGCTTCGTTTCGCTCGCGAGCGTCGAGATCTTGGTGCTCGACGAGGCCGACACGATGCTCGACATGGGCTTCATCCACGACGTGCGCAAGATCGTGGCAGCCGTGCCGCGCAAGCGACAGACCCTGATGTTCTCGGCGACCATGCCTTCTGACATCGAGTCGCTCGCGCGCAGCGTGCTCACCGATCCGGTGCGCGTCGCCGTCGCGCCCGTCGCGACCACCGCGGAAACGGTCGAACAATCGGTCCACTTCGTGTCGAAGTCGGACAAGCGCAGCGTGCTCGAGCAACTGCTCAAGACTTTGTCCGTCGAGCGCGCGCTCGTCTTCACGCGGACCAAACACGGCGCCAACAAGGTGAGCGAGCAGCTTTCGCGTTCCGGCATCCGCTCGGCGGCGATCCACGGCAACAAGTCCCAGGGCGCCCGCGAGCGAGCGCTCGGCGATTTCCGGAGCGGCAGCGTGCCGGTGCTGGTGGCGACCGACATCGCCGCTCGAGGCATCGACGTCGCCGGCGTCTCCCACGTCATCAACTTCGACATCCCGAACGTTCCGGAGACGTACGTGCACCGCATCGGGCGCGCAGGGCGCGCGGGCGCGAGCGGCGTCGCCATCTCGCTCTGCGACCACGAGGAGCGGAGCTTCCTCGCCGATATCGAGCGTTTGATTCGACGTCGCATCAGCGTCGCGGACAACAAGGCGTTGCCGCCGCTCCCCCCTCGAGCCCCGGCGCCCGCCGAAGCCGAGGTGCGCCGCGCGGCTCCTCACGGAGGGGCAGCGATGGGTCAAAGTGCGCCACCGCGGTCCGGCTCGCCGTCCGGTGAGTCGGACGGACCGCGGAAGCGAAGGCGATTTCGGCCCGGCCGACGTCGCTGACGGGTTCGTTTTGACGCCAGGTTGAGCGGTCGTTACAAGCCCGCTGAACCTGAAAGTGACTTTCAATATCAAAATATCCGCTGGCCTGTTCGCCGTGGCCTTCTCGGCCGCGGCGCTGCCCGCGCGTGCCACTCCGAGGCCCCTTCCCTTCACCTACCCGGCGGAGACTCTGCCCGAAGGGGTCCTCGAGGCCGAGCAGTACGCAGATCTGGTGCCGGTGCGGGTGGCTCGCGAAGACGCGGCCAGCACCCAGGCCGTCACCAGCATCCGCTCGGTCCTCCAGACCGAGCTCGAATACGGCATTACTGACCGACTCGAGCTCGGCTTCTATTTCGCGTTCCGCCAGAGCGCGAGCGCGACCTCCCCGTACCTACAATTCCAGGGAGTGAAGCAGCGCCTGCGCTACGAGCTCTCCGAGCCCGGCGTGTGGCCCGTGGACGTGGGGCTGTACGGAGAAATCGCCGAGTACCACGACGAGTTCGAGTTCGAGGAGAAGATCCTGCTCTCGAAGCGCTTCGGGCGCCTCGGTGTCGCGGTCAACCTGTGGGTAGAGCAGGAGTACTACTTCCAGCTCGAAGAGTGGAAGTTCATCTACAACCCGACGGGCGGGCTCTGGTACGAGTTCAACCCGTCGTTCTCGCTCGGCGCCGAGTACTGGATGCGCGGACGCTTCGACGATCCGGAGCCGACCACGAGCACCACCGGCACTAGCGACGCGCCGACCGGCACCCGTCACTACGCCGGTCCGACGGTCATGCTCCAGTCGGGCGAGTACTTCACGAGCCTGGGCGCCTACGCCAGGCTCGACAACTTGGGCGAAGACGCCGTCGTCGGCGACCAGTTCGGCAAGGTCTGGTTCCGGTGGCTGATCGGGATCCACCTGTGACGGCGACCCGCCTCATCGCCTTCGCCCTCGCGGGCGTGCTCGCCGCGTGCGGTGGCGGATTGCCCGAGCCCACCAGCGTCGACGCGGAGCGCGTCGGCTCGCGCTGGCCGTCGGTGAAAGTCACGGACCTCGCAGAGGGGCGCGACCTTTATCAGGGTCGCTGCGCGTCCTGCCATCAACTCTACGAACCTCACGCCTTCACCCCCGAGAAGTGGGAAGTCGAGCTCGAAGAAATGAGCGCCCGCGCGCGCCTGAGCGAACCGCAAGAGCTCCTCATCCTCCAATACCTGGTTTCCGTCTCCGGCCGGGGCGGAGCGGAGACCGCTACGAGCCACACGAACGCTCAGGAACAATAGGACCCGTCATGCGCCTCATCCGACACGGCTTGCTCACCGCGCTCTTCTCACTCACCTTCGCGGGCTGCGGCAGCGACGACGACGACCCCGCTACCCGAGACCTCGACCGAATCATCGACGAGGCAGTCGCGCACTACCCGGATCTCGTGCACGAGAGCTACGAAGACGCGCTCGCGGGCGCCGAAGAGCTCGACGCGGCGGTGGAAGCGTTCCTGGCCGATCCGAGCGAGGACACGCTGAGCGACGCGCGCGAGGCCTGGCTCGCGAGCCGCGAGCCGTACCTGCAAACGGAGGTCTACCGCTTCTACGACGGCCCCATCGACAACGCCGACGACGGCCCGGAAGGTCTCATCAACGCGTGGCCGCTCGACGAGGCGTACATCGACTACGTCGAGGGCGACGAGGGCGCCGGCATCGTCAACGACACCGAGGTCGAGATCGACGGCGAGACCCTCGAGGACCTGAACGAGCAAGGCGGCGAGGCCAACATCGCGACCGGCTACCACGCCGTGGAGTTCTTGCTCTGGGGTCAGGATCGAAGCGCGACGGGTCCGGGCGATCGCCCCTACACCGACTACGTCGAGGGCGACGACGCCACGGCCGAGAACGCGGCGCGCCGATCGCTCTACCTCGAGACGGTGTCGGGCCTCATCGGCGAGCACCTGAGCGACATGGTGGACGCCTGGGCGCCCGACTCCGATGACAACTATCGGGCGGAGTTCGAGGCGCTCGATCGCAAGGAGGCGCTGGCCAAGATCCTCACGGGCATGATCGTCCTCACCGGCTTCGAGACGGGCGGGGAGCGACTGCAGACCGCGCTCGACTCGGGGAGCCAGGAGGACGAGCACTCCTGCTTCAGCGACAACACGCACCGCGACATGGTCCAGGACGTGCGCGGCATCCAGAACGTGTGGACGGGCAGCTACGAAGATCTCGACGGCAACACGCTGACCGGCACCGGCATCCGCGACGTGGTGCGCGCCAAGGACGCCGCGCTCGCGGACGAACTCGACGAGCAGATCGAGAAGAGCCTCGCCGCAGCCGAGGCGCTCGAGCCGCCCTTCGACCAGGAGATCGAGCCCGACAACGAGGAAGGCAACGCCCGCGTCGAGGCGCTCATCACCTCGCTCCGCGACCAGGAAGAGCTCCTCGAAGAGGTGTTCGTCGCCTTCGCTCTCACCGTGCCGGTCCCCGAATGAACGCGCGGTCGGGCTCCAATCGGCGGCGGCGGGCGAGGGGCACCCCGGGGGCAGCGCTCGCGCTCTTGCTCACGGCCCCGCTGCTCCTCGCCTGTTCGTCGAACGACGAGAGCCCGAACCAGAGCGTCGGCGCCGACCCCGCCGAGCAATTCCCCGGCGGGGCGACCACCAACGCTCTCTTGCTCGGCGTGAACGCCTTCACCAAGGCGGCCAGCAACATCACCGAGGAGCACGAGGGCCTCTTCTACTCGGGTAACAGCTTCTTCAATCAGGGCTGGGTGCAGGCGCCGTCGAGCACCGAGCTCAGAGACGGCCTCGGGCCGCTCTTCAACGCGCGCTCGTGCTCGGCCTGTCACTTCAAGGACGGGCGCGGCAGCCCTCCGCTCGCCGAGAACGAGGATTTCGTCGGGCTGCTCCTGCGGCTCAGCGTGCCCGGCGAAAGCGAGCACGGAGAGCCCTTGCCCGAGCCGAACTACGGCGGGCAGCTCCAGCCCTTCTCCATCGCGGACGTCAGGCTCGAGGGTTCGCCCCGCGTCAGCTACGAGATCATCCCGGGCAGTTACGCGGACGGCGAGAGCTACGAGCTCCTCGCCCCCACCTACAGCGTCGAGGATCTGCGCCACGGCCCGTTCGCGGAAGGCACCATGATTTCGCCGCGCGTCGCCCCGGCCATGGCCGGTCTCGGGCTGCTCCAGGCGATCTCGCTCGAGCGGCTGGAAGAGCTCGCCGATCCCGACGACGCGGACGGCGACGGGATCTCGGGGCGCATCAACTGGGTGTGGGACGCGATTCACGAAACGGAGGCGGTCGGGCGCTTCGGCTGGAAGGCGGAGCAGCCCACCGTGCGCCAGCAATCCGCCGGCGCGCTCTCGGGAGATCTCGGGATCACGAGCAGCCTCTTCTCGGAACAGGACTGCACCCCGAGCGAGGCCGACTGCAGCGAGGCTCCGAGCGGCGGCAGCCCGGAGATCACCGACGAGACCCTCGATCGGCTCGAGCTCTACGGCATGTTGATCGGCGTCCCGGTGCGCGAGCGCTGGGACGACGAGCGCACGCTGCGAGGTAAGGCGCTCTTCACGGAGGCGGGCTGCGCGAGCTGCCACGTCGAGCGGCATACGACCGCGAGCATCGACGGTTTCCCGGAGCTCACGGAGCAGACGATCTATCCGTACACGGATCTGTTGCTTCACGATCTCGGCGACGCGCTCGGCGACGGACGCCCCTCGTTCGGCGCGGAGGGCAACGAGTGGCGAACGCCTCCGCTCTGGGGGCTCCGCTTCTACGAGGTCGTGAACGGACACGACCGGCTGCTCCACGACGGGCGCGCTCGCGGCGTGGCAGAAGCGATCTTGTGGCACGGGGGGGAGGCGCAGGCAGCGAAGGAAGCTTTCCGCCACCTGAGCCGTGAGGAGCGCGAGCTCCTGGTCGACTTCGTGGAGTCCCTGTGAAGCGACGGGCCTGCGTCTTTGGAGCGCTCGGTCTCGGAGGCGCGGCCATCCTTCGGGGCGCCGTCGCATGCGGGCCGACCGAGATCAGCGATCGGCGGCGAGAGCTCCTGACCTCGTACGGCGAGGCCTTTCTGCTCGCCGACTACGCCGAGTTCGAGGCGCTCTGCGTCGAGC
>JAEZYO010000372.1 GCA_023419055.1 Pseudomonadota bacterium
GAACACGAGATGGTTTGGGCACGATCTACGATCCATTCTCCGCCCATCGGTACTTAGATTTCCAGAGGGAGCTGTCTCACGTCACGTTGGCACGGGGGGGAATGAGAACGCCCCTCCGGTGGAAGAGGAGCCCGAGTTACTCCCTGGCCTTCGTACACATGCTTGGTCTGGTGGTGTTGATGGGCGGGTCGAAAAACCCATCAATATGACGTACCCAACCAACCATAACGTTCTGATGCGGATGGGCCATATCAACACCAATTGCACTGCAACGCTTGTCGGACGACGACTTGTCCTTTCGGCCGCACATTGTATGATCGGTTCATCTGGAGCGGTTCCGACCGGCATCATCTACGCCCCGCGCAGGGATCAAACTACTACGCCTTGGGGTACGGAATCAAACGAAGCCGGCTGGCTTAGTCCTTCCTATATTGCCAACAATTGCCACATCACTTACAACGTGAGCACACGCGAGACCTGCGGCAAATACGATTGGGTCCTTCTGAGGCTTCCATCTGGCGCTTGGCCTGCCGGCACGCCAGGCTTCATGGGATACTGGGTTCCGGCCACGTCCGGCTGGACATCGCGAACCGACGGATACGCACTTTGCGGAGACGCTGACTCACCGTCCCCCGGCGGCGCGGCCTGCGTGCCTCAACGAGCCTATGGACAGAACGCTGGGATGAACACCTTCAACCACCGTGGTGTGGTGGCTGGTGAGACCACGGTCTACAACACCTCGAACGATACTTCTCGCGGCCATAGCGGCGCCGCGATCTGGTCTTCGACCTATCCGGATTCAAGCGGGCCGTACGTTTTAGGAGTCGTTACAAATCATATGTGCGGAACGTGTAACGAGCCAGGCATTTCCCCGGACGACAAGACGTATCCGACCATGGTCTTTCGTATGACGTCCAGTCTTGCCGGCACTATTACGAACCTGCGTACGACTTACCCATGAATTGGTTCCCGGCGCTTGTTTTCGCTTGCACAGTTGGGGCACTGGCCTCGTGTGGCAAATCTGAGAGAGCCGAAGGTCCAGTGTCCTCGGGCTCCGGCACTGGAGGCACTACCTCCGGTGCCGGAGGTGTAGGCACCGGATCGGGAGGGACGCTGGACTCAGGTGGCGTTCCCGAGTCTCCCTGCGAGGGCGAACGAGCGTTTCCTATTTGGGGGAAGCCCTACGATTCCGAGCGTGACTGTATCGACACCGAGGCTACTCTCGAGGGCGTGGCGTGCACCATCCAGCCCGCTGAAGACGCCTCCGTCGAAGAGCAGTACTACTCTGACGGCTTCGCCTGCGTCCGCCGGTTGTCAGACGGGAAGGTATATTGGGTCTTCGCCTTCAACAGACTGGGCTTCGATCCGAACATCTGGGAACGGTGCCCGAACGAGCCGACGTTAGCCCCTAAGGGTTGCTATGCCGCGGGATGTACCGAGGCTCCTCGTTCCTCGTGTTCGCTCGAGGAAACCAAGAAACAATACAATTGCAGCGCGACAGGCGAGTACGACGAGAACTGTTGCGGGCGGCAGCCCTGCGAAGATTCTGATGACTGTGCGACCGAAGAAGAATGCCGCATGGTGTCGTCGTACGGCCAGTGGTGGTGCTGGGACAACCCAGGAAACCCCTGCGACTGTGGAGGGCCGTTCGGCGGGTTCAAGATGCTCTGCATGCCCCAGGGTGAAGGCGGCGCGGGTGGGGCCGAGCCTTAAGAATCAGGCCGAATTCACGTCGGCCAGTAGTAAGGTCGACGTCGAGCCCTGAGGGTATCTTGGGCAAAGCCTATCCGCTGCACAGACTGGCACAGGTCACTCGCGTCGCCGATCCTCGGACGTGCTGCGGACGTCGAGGATCTCCTCGAACCCGGGTGGACGCACGCCTGATCTCCAAGGTCACGCGGCTTTTCGGACCTCGCTGCGGTGCTTCGCCGCGTAGCGTGCCCAAGCGGCGTCCCATCGCTCGGAGAGCACGAGGCCACGGATGGTCAGGATGCCGCGAAGGCCGGGCTTCTCCCAAGACTGACCGCGCCGCTTCACTCGTAGCTGCATGACGCCGCAGGTGCCTTCGGTGGCGCCGCTGCCAATGGTGAGCTTGGCGGCGTGCAGCGAGGCGTAGCGCATCTTGTTCTTCCGCTTTCGGATGTAGCTGAGCGCGGCAGCCAGCGCCTTGCGCTGCGAGGGCTCGCTTCCTCGCGGCAGGCCCGTAGCCTTGCGACGCAGGTTGCGCCAGATCCGGTCGATGGCACGATCGTCGCGCAACAACTCTGCGCGGTACCAGCCCTTCATGTCGGCCGGGTCGCTCGCCGGCTCGCACGCGTCGACGACGTCGTCGAGGTAGCCGAGCAGGTGAGCAAAGTCGACGAGCTCGCGAACGACGCTGTTCTGCGGCAGCGTGTTTCGCAGCGTCTCCGGCAGAATGCGGAGCTCCTTCGCGCCGTCTTGCACGCAGTGCACGGGGACCTTGGGCCGCTGCTTTACGAGATGGGACACGTCTGCACTCACGCGTCGGGCGATCACGCCGGGGTCTGCATCCGCTTCGGCCGCGTAGCGCCAGGTCTTCAACGCCTCTCCCCGAGCGTTGTACGCGGTCGCCGTGCCGACCCACGCCATGCGCCAGTTGTGTTCCCTAGGCTTGCGGGGCGTTCGCTCGTAAGGCTCGGTTCGTCGCGGCTTCGGCGCGCTGTCCGGGGCGCTGTGAGGCTCGCTCATGCGAACTGCCATTCGGTCCATCCCGCAGCTCACCGACGCGACCTCCTCGGGCAGGGACTCGACCACGCGAGCGTCTGCCTCGAGCTCCTCGGCCTGCTCGGCAAGTTCCCCCGCCATCCGCTGCAGATGCGTCTCCAGGAACGATCGACTCGGCGCGACCATCCCCGTCGTGTGCATGATCTTCGCGATCTCTCGGCTGCTCCCGTCCGCCCCCAGCTCACCCACGATCCGCGCCAGATCCGGCGTCATCCGGCGCGTCACCATCCCCACTCGGCGTTCGATCGGTTTGATCGTTCGCCCGTTGTGAACGCCGATCTCCCGGTAGAGCGGCTCTTCGACTTCGTGCGGCCCCCAGCGCCCGTAGTAGATCGCTGACGACGGTTGCTCGAGCCGGCGGTAACGCTGGCCATCGATCTCGACCTCGTCCTCGTTCGTCGCCTGCTCCTTCAAGTCCTTGTCCCCGTCCGCCCACAGGACGTCGGCCATCACCTTCGCGGCCGCGTCCCGCCGCTGCTCGTAGGTCAGGTCGGCGCCGTAGCGCTTCCTGACTTCTGCCCGCACTTGCTCAGCGAGCTTGACCACCTTCGCGTTCTTCGGGTCCTTCAGATCCAGTCGGGGCTTCGGTTTCTTGGCCATCGTCGCTCCTTTGCTGACGACCGCGACCATGATCCCCGGCGAGGATCCCGTCAACAGATCAGCTCAGGCATCGATCCGCCCGGGTTCGAGCACCTGGCCGGCGGCGCCGTGCCGAGCGTTGATACGCTCTACGATGATCTGCGTCGCTTCGGTCCTGACGAGCTCGAAGTGCTCGAAGGCATCGTCGCGGATCATGGTTTGCGTCTTCTTCGCGCGCAGCGCCCCGACCGGGTCACCATCGACATCGATACCACTGTGACGCCAGTGTTCGGACATCAGGAAGGCGCTTTGCCGGGCAGCAACCCGCGCTATCACGGTCGACCCAGCTACCACCCCATCCTGGCGCGCATTGCCAATACGGACACCGTCCTCGGCGCTCGACTGCGCTCCGGTGACACGGCCCTCGGCGAAACCGATGTCGAAGACCTGGAACATTGGCTCGATCGGGCGCGCGAAGCCGCCGGACGCGATGCCGTGCTCACGGTTCGTATCGATGCCGGCGGTGACTGTTGCGCCCTGCTGAACGCCGTGCACGAGCGCGGAGCCTTCATCGTCGTCAAGGCGAAGCAGACCCCCAAC
>JAEZYO010000417.1 GCA_023419055.1 Pseudomonadota bacterium
ATCGAGGACCCTGGCCTTCCGCCGGCCTATCGCCCGCGCAAGGTCAGGGGGCGCCGAAGGTTACTTTTGGTGGAGCTCGTGCAAGATGATCGAGTTCCCCTCCGTGTCCTCGATGATCGCCATGCGACAGACGGGTGAGGGAATGATGCCGGACTTGAAGGTCACTCCCTTGCCCTCGAGCTCCGGGATCAAGGCGTCGAGATCCTCGACTTCGAAGGCGATGCTCGCGCCTCCGCTGCCGCGCTGCTTCTGCGAAGGGTCCGGGTGGTTGAAGAGCGCGAGGCAGCCGCCGCCGGGCAAGTCGTACTCGGTCCAGATTCCATTCGAGGCGCTGCTGCCCCGCTGGAAGCCGAGCTTCTCTTCGTAAAAGGCGCGTGCTCGCGCAGTGTCCTCGACCCCGAACATCGTGAAAGCGACCTTCTTGAACATGACGCTCCTCCAGCTCTGAAAACGAGCTCTGCCGCAACGCTTGGGCAAAAAGGTGCACGTGCCAAGTGGGTCCCGAGCTCGAACTCGTATTAACCCTCGCCCGGGCGAGCCGCTCCCGAGGTCTGACTTCGGCAACTGAATTGCCCCGGAGGCGGAAAGTTCGCGGGGGAGGGCCGGCCGGTGGGAAGCGGCCGGACCGCGAAGAACATCGCCGGATTGCTCGAAAGCGCTCGCGGGCCGATTCAAGCCTGGCGGCAGGCAGCGAGATAACGGCGCACCGTCTCGGCTAGGCCGAGCTCGAGCGCGTCGGCGATCAGGGCGTGGCCGATCGAGACCTCGTCGATCGGGCCCGTGCGCGCCAAGAAGGGGGCGAGGTTGTCCAGGTTGAGATCGTGCCCCGCGTTGACTCCGAGACCTGCGCTGCGCGCGGCGGCTGCGGCAGCGGCGTAGGTCTGGAGCGCGGGCTCCACGCGACCCTCGAGCGCTGCCGCGGCGTACGGCTCCGTGTAGAGCTCGACGCGATCGGCGCCGAGCTCCTTGGCGATCGGCATCATCTCGACGACCGGATCGAGGAACAGGCTGACGCGTGAGCCGGCTGCGCGGAGCGTCGCGATCGCGCTCGCGAGCGCCTTGCGCTCGGCGACGCCGAGCTCGATCAGGTTCCATCCGTGGTTGCTGGTGAAGGCTTCACGCGCGTCGGGCACCAGCGTGGCCTGGGTCGGGCGCACGCGCTCGCAGTGCTCGATGAGCCCGTGAAAGGGGTTGCCCTCGATGTTGTACTCGGCGCGCGGAAAGCGAGCGACCACGCGCGCGACGTCGTCCACGTCGGCAGGCCGAATATGGCGCTGATCCGGGCGCGGGTGCACGGTGATGCCGTGAGCGCCGGCTTCCAGCGCGATCTGCGACAGGCGCTCGACGCTCGGGATCCCGAGCGTGCGGGTGTTACGCAGGGTCGCGACCTTGTTCACGTTGACGGAGAGGTGGGTCATGGTCGAGTGGCTCGGAAATCTCGGGAGGCGGGCTGCGACGCTCGCTCAGCGCCGGCCCATGCGATCGGCGGCCTTGACCGCGCCCCAAGATAGGATCGGGCGCGGCAAGAGCTTGGCGAGTACGGTCTGCGCCCGGTTGACGGCGCCCGGGACGAACAGCGTCTTCTGATCGTCGTAGGCGGCGAGCGCTTGCTCCACGATCTCGCTCGCGCCCATCACGGCCGGGCGAAAGAGCTTGGCCCGGTCGATGCCGGCGCGCTCCTGGAAGCCGGTGGGGACGGGGCCGGGGCAGAGCGCCATCACGTGGACGCCGCTGTCCTCGAGCTCCGTGGCGAGCGCGAGCGAGAAGCTGATGACGAAGGCCTTGGTGGCGGCGTAGGTGGCCATGTACGGCACGGGCTGGTGCCCGGCGGTCGATGCCACATTCAAGATGCCGCCCGCGCGCGCGCGCCGCATGCCGGGCAGGAAATGGGCCGAGAGCGCGGTCAGCGCCTCGGCGTTGACGCGCACCATCTCGGCTTCGCGCTCGGCCTCGACCGAAGCGAAGGGACCGACCTTGCCGAAGCCCGCGTTGTTGATCAGGTGACGCACCTCGACCCCGAGCTCGTCCACGGCGGCGCACAGGCGACGCGCGCCGTCCTCGCTCGCGAGATCGAGCGGCACCGCGTGCACCTTGACGCCGGCGACCTGGCGCAGGTTTTGGGCCTGGCGCTCGATGCGATCGCGCGAGCGCGCGGTCAGGATCAGGTTCGCTCCGCGGTGGGCGAGCTGCTTCGCGAACTCCTCGCCGAGCCCCGACGAGGAGCCGGTCACGAGCACCCAGACGTCCTCGAACTGCTTCATCCTTCGAAGCTCGCCTGCGAGCGCGAGCGGAGGCAGTGATCGGCGAGCACGATCGCGACCATGGCTTCCGCCATCGGGACGAAGCGCGGCAAAAGACAAGGATCGTGGCGGCCGCGCGTGCGGATGGTCGTGCTCTCACCGGAGCTCGTCACGGTCTCTTGCTCGCGCGGCAGGCTGCTCGTCGGCTTGACGGCTGCGCGGAGCACGATGGGCATGCCGGACGAGATGCCCCCGAGCATGCCGCCGTGCCGGTTCGAGCGCGTGGCCACGCGTGAGCCTGCGTCGCTCTTGTCCGCGAAGAAGAGGTCGTTGTTCTCGCTGCCGCGCAAGGTCGCGCAACCGAAGCCGATGCCGTACTCGACGCCGAGCACGGCCGGCAAGCTGAAGAGCGCCTTCGCGAGGTCGGCTTTCAACTTGTCGAACACCGGCTCGCCGAGCCCCGCCGGGACCCCCGTCGCGACGACTTCGCCCACGCCGCCGATCGAATCCTGGTCCTTTCTGAGGACCTCGATCAGGTCCACCATCTTGGCGGCGGCGATCGGATCGGGGCAACGCACGATGTTCGGCGAGCCGTCCGGAAGGGTCTCGACCTGGGCCAGCATGACCGCCTCCGGCTCGGGCACGCTCGCGACGATGTCGCCCACCTGCTTCACGTAGCCGACCACGCGCGCGCCGAACGCGAGCTCGAGGATCTTCTTCGCGACCACGCCCGCCGCGACGCGCGCGACCGTTTCACGCGCGCTCGAGCGCCCGCCGCCGCGGTAGTCGCGGAAGCCGTACTTCGCGTCGTACGTGTAGTCGGCGTGGCCGGGGCGGTACTTGTCCTTGATGTCGGAGTAGTCCTTGCTGCGCTGGTCGGTGTTGCGCACCAGGACGGCGATGCTCGTGCCCGTGGTGCGACCTTCGAACACCCCGGCGAGGATCTCCGGGCGATCTTCTTCCTGGCGTTGGGTGACGATGTGGCTCTGGCCGGGGCGCCGGCGCGCGAGATCCACCGCGAGATCGTCCTCGCTGAGTGGAATGCCGGACGGGCAGCCGTCGATGATGACGACGTTCCCCGGCCCGTGGGATTCGCCCGCGGTCGTGATGCGAAAAGCTTGACCGAAAGTGTTGCCTGCCATGCGGCTCGGCGGAGTCTTAGCTCAGATTTCGCGCCGACGCAGATTTCCCGTAGACTCCTCGGAATGCAGCCTTTGAGTGTGCTGTCCGAAGAGGAGCGGCTATTTTTCGAGACGGTCCTCGGGTTCGCGCGCGAGCGCGTGGCGCCCCGGGTTTCGGCCATGGATAGCGCGGGCGCGCTCGACGCGGAGCTTCTGCCCCGGCTGTTCGAGCTCGGCGTGATGGGGATCGAGATCCCGGATGCCCACGGGGGCGGCGGCTCGAGCTTCATGAACAGCATCCTCGCGGTCCAGGCGATGGCGCGAGTCGACCCTTCGGTCGCGGTGCTGGTCGACGTCCAGAACACGCTCGTGAACAACGCGCTCCTCCGCTGGGGAAACGACGCGCAAAAGGCCCGCTACTTGCCCAAGCTCGCCGGAGAGTGGGTGGGCTCGTACGCGCTCAGCGAGGCCGGGTCCGGCTCGGACGCTTTCGCGCTCAAGGCGCGCGCGGAGAAGAAGGGCGACCGCTACGTGCTGAACGGGAGGAAGCTCTGGATCACGAACGCCGCCGAAGCCTCGATCTACATCGTCTTCGCCAACATCGATCCGAGCCAGGGCTATAAAGGCATCACGGCGTTCCTCGTGGAGCGGAGCTTTCCGGGCTTCTCGCTCGGCAAGAAGGAGGACAAGCTCGGCATCCGCGCGTCGAGCACTTGCGAGCTCGTGCTCGACGACTGCGAGGTCCCGGAAGAGAACGTGCTCGGTGAGGTCGGCAAGGGCTACAAGATCGCCATCCTGACGCTCAACGAAGGGCGCATCGGGATCGGCGCGCAGATGCTCGGCCTCGCCGAAGGCGCGCTCGAGCACGCGCTCGGCTACATGCGGCAGCGCGTGCAGTTCGGCAAACCGATCGCGGATTTTCAGGGCATGCAGTTCCAGTACGCGCGCGTCGCGATGGAGATCGAGGCCGCGAAGCTCTTGGTCTACAACGCGGCTCGGCTCAAGGACGCGGGCCAGGACTTCGTGAAGGAGGCGGCGATGGCGAAGCTCTTCGCGTCCGAGGCGGCCGAGCGCGCGGCTTCTCAGGCCGTCGAGTTCTTCGGCGGCGTCGGCTTCACGCGCGATTTTCCGATCGAGAAGTACTATCGCGACGCCAAGATCGGGAAAATCTACGAGGGCACGAGCAACATGCAGCTTCAAACCATCGCCAAGCTCATTTGACGAGCGCGGCAGCGAGCAGGGCGGCGGCGACGAGCGCGCAGAGCGCGAAGAGCCAGCGGGGCGCGCGCCTCGCTCGCCTCGGCGGCAAGGTCGAGCGCAGCTCGGCGCTCACCCGGAGCGCTATCGATCGCTCGGCGAGGACCCTCCCCGCCGCGCTCAAGAACGCGCTGTAGCTCCTCGCCTCGACTTCCGGTGCGGCGCCCGGAAAGCGCTGGGAGAGCGTCTGGACGAGCGCGCCGTGCGAGCGGAGGAGTGCGCGCCGCGCCGTGAAGTCGACGTGACCGGCGTTCACGCTCGGCTCGCTGGGATCGAGTGGTTCGAGCACGATGACCGCTCGCGCGGGGCTGTCCGCTTCGCAGAGGCGCGGAACCCAGCTCGACCCACCTTTCACGGTCACGCTGGAGAGGGCGGTGGAGAGCACGCTGAGGAGCTCGCGTGAGCTCACGGGGGGACTCGAGGCAGGGTCCACGCTGGACGCTTCTGGCGACACCCTCTCGAGGTAGCGGCGGCAGGCTCGCGTGGCCATTACCGGACGTTACCGTCGTGGTAGCGTGAGTGCCGTGGGGTCGCTGCGACACACCACCTCCGGTCGGAGCTTCGAGCTCGCTCTCGAGCAGGTCTTGGGCCGCGCGTCGAGCGCGGGCATCGTGATCGAGAGCCCCAAGGCGAGCGCCCTCCACGCCGAGCTGCGCTGGGTCGGCGATCATTGGGAGCTGCACGATCTCGGCAGCCGAAACGGCACTTTCGTGGGCCATCGCCGGCTCGAGCCGGGCGAACGAGCGCGGCTCGCCGAGGGAGAAAGGCTCGCCTTCGGGGATCCGCTCGACGAGTGGAAGCTCGTCGACGCGCGTGCCCCGAGCTCTCGTGTGGCCGCAAGTAGGCTGGCTGAGACCGAGCAGGAGCGCGCTCCTTCCCCCAAGGCGGCGGAGCTCGAGCTCGCCTTCGCGGTGAGCAAGGACGAGGAGCACGTCACGGTGGTCGCCTTCCACGCGGGCGGAGTGGCGGAGCTCCCGGCGAGTAACCTTCACTACTTGCTGTTGGTGCTCGCGCGAAAGCGCCTGGAAGATCGCGGGCGCGCGGATCTCGACTCGGACGAGCACGGCTGGATGTACGTGGACGATCTCTGCGGAAAGCTCCGGCTCGACCCGAGCCACCTGAATGTGACGATCTTTCGCCTGAGAAAGCAGCTCGAGCGCCTCGGGGTCGCGGACGCGGCCGGGATCGTCGAGCGGCGTCGCACCACCGGGCAGGTGAGGATCGGCGTGGGCGCGCTTTCGATTCGAGCGCGCGAGGGCGTGTAATCTTCGGTAATCGTGGGGCGCTGGCTTCGACCGACCGACCACGATACTTTCAGCGGTCATGTGGTTGCGTCTCGCGCCCGTAGCGGTCGTCCTTTCGGTCGTCTTTGCTGCCTGTACTCCGGAAGCCACCATCGTGTTCATCAACGCGGGCGGGTCCGCTGGCTCGGGCGGATCGGGCGGAGGCTCGGGAGGAGAGGCGGGTCTTTCTGGGGAAGCCGGCGCTGGCGAGAGCGGGGGCGGATCCGGCGGAAGCTCTACCGGCGACGGAGGAGCGCCGAGCAACGGTGGAGGAGGCGAAGACGGGGACGTGTGCGACGAGGATTGTCGCGAAGGCGAGGTCTGCTGCGACGAGGGCGGCTGTAGCGGCCGCTGCGTCGGCGATTGTCGAGAAGGCGCGCCCTGCCCCGACGACGCCGAGTGTGGTCCCAAAGGCTTCTGCGTCCACGTGCAGGGCGGGAGCGGCGGCGCTGGAGGAGCCGGAGGCGCTCCGAGCTGTGAAGTCGTGAGCTCCCCCGACAACTTCTGCGACGACTGCATTCGAGAGGACTGCGCGACGGAGCTCGCCGACTGTGAGGAGAACGACTGCGCTTGTGGTCAGTGGGGCGCCGAGACCGGCCAGGCGAACTGCATGATCCGATGCATGCCTTTCCGACCCGATCCTCTGACCCTCGACGACTGCGCGGAAAGCTGCGGCTTGTCGGATTACGCTTCTGCTCATCCGGCCACCCGCGCGCTGGTCGACTGCATGGCGGAAGGCGCCGGCCCCGGTAATCCCCCCGTCTGCGCGGCGTGTTTCGATCCCCCGGCGTGAGCGTCGAAAGTCCGTCTCGGTTGTGAGAGATTCGAAGGCCATGTCGGCCATCCCCGTCACGCCCGGCACCCTGCTCGCGGGTAAGTACCGCGTGGAGCGCGTGCTCCGCTCGGGCGGGATGGGGACGGTGGTGATCGCGACGCAGGTCGATCTCGATCGAAAGGTCGCGCTCAAGTTCATGCTGCCCGAGAGCGGCGGCGACGCGACCGTCGCGTTCCTGCGCTTCGAGCGTGAGGCGCGCGCGGTAGCGCGGCTGCGCGGCGAGCACGTGGTGCAGGTGTTCGACTTCGGCAAGCTCGAGCACGGCGAGCCCTTCATCGTGATGGAGCTGCTCGAAGGGCAAGATCTGCGCACGCTGCTCGCCGTGAAGGAGCGCGTGCCGATCGCAGAGGCCGTCGGGTACGTGCTAGAGGCCTGCGAGGGCCTCGCCGAGGCGCACGCCGCCGGCATCGTGCACCGCGATCTCAAGCCGGCGAACTTGTTTCTGGCACGAAAGCCCAACGGCCGCTCTTCGCTGAAGGTGCTCGATTTCGGGATCGCCAAGCTGACGGGCGGGGACGACGACGTGGCGCTCACGAGCACGAAGGGTCAAGTCGGCTCTCCGCTCTACATGTCGCCCGAGCAGCTGCAGGCGCCGAAGACGGTCGATCACCGCACCGACGTGTGGGCGCTCGGGACGGTGCTGTTCGAGCTCGTGAGCGGGCAAGCGCCGTTCATCGCCGGCGCGGTCGCGCTCGTCTACGCGAAGATCATCGCGACGGACGCGCCGCCCTTGCGAGAGCTGTTGCCCGACGCTCCACCCGAGCTCGAGGCCGTGCTCGCGCGCAGCCTCTCGAAGCGCCCCGAGGATCGCTACGCGACGGTCGCCGACCTCGCGGTGGCGCTCGCGCCGTTCGCGCCCAAGAGCGCGCTGCCCTGCGTGGCGGCCGCGGTGCGCACGCTCCGGGGCTCGAGCCTCGATCGCGGAGACCTCCCGAACCTTCCGAACGAGAGCGTGCCGCCGCCCGCGCCGGCGACGACCGCGCGAGCGCTGGTCGGACCGGATACGCCGACGGTCGCGGACGTCGGCCCCACGGTGCCCGTGACGGCACCATCTGCCCGCGCGCTCCGCACCATCGAGATAGAAAATACGCTCCCGGCGACCGCCACCTCGGGAATCGTATCGCCGCCGAAGCGCCGCACGAGCGCGCCGGTGGTGATCGGCGCCGGGCTAGCCGTGCTGGCGATCAGCGCGGCGTTCCTCTGGAACCGCCCGGCATCGCCCACCGCAGAAGTCGTATCGGCCGCGCCCGCGAACCGCGCCCCGGCCTCGGCTTCGGAGGCAGCGTCGGCGGCTCCGGCGCTCGTCTCCGCAACGAG
>JAEZYO010000418.1 GCA_023419055.1 Pseudomonadota bacterium
CGGCGAGCAGCAACGCCGGCACGCCGTAAAGGGCGAGCAGGGCCCCCAACCAACCGGTGAAGGTGAGACCGTCCAGCAAGGGCTTGAGCACGACGTACGCGAGCACCAGCGAAAGCCCGAGCGCGACCGTGGCGCCGGTGACGCCCTGCTTCCACGTCGCGCTCACGCGGCCGTGAAACTCGCGAAGCTCCCGGCTCGGCTCGAGGTCGACGCTCCAGTCGATCCGGAGCAATGTGCGCTTCTCGAGCAGCGCCGTCACGAATCGGTACTCTGCTTCCTCCTCCGTCTTGAACACCAACGTGGCGGCCTTGACGCGAGGAGAGGAGCGAGGTGCGGAGAGCTTGAGCTCGATCTGGTCTGGAGGTTGCTCGCCGTTGGAGACACGGATGGTGACCGTGATGCTGGTGAGCTCCCCGGGGGACAGGGTCACCAGTTGGCTGGGCTGGTCTTCTCGAAGGAAAATGCGCTTCATGGGCCCACCTCACTCGACGCAACGGGGACGCAGGCGCCCACCGGGCCTCTTACCGCTTTGCATTCGAAACTACAGTCTGGGATGGCGGTCTCGCCCCCGGCTCCCGTCGTGTCGGAGGGCTCGACGCTCGCGGGCTCGCAGTCCTGAGTCGAAGAGCAGCGCTTGCGGCAGGCGCCCTCCAGGCACACGCCGAACGTGCTGCCGTCGATGCACGAGTGGCCGTCTTTCGTGCACTCGGTGGTGAGCAGGCCCGTCTCGTCGGCCACCTCCGAAGGCGAGACCGCGATCAGATCCGTCGCACGTATCAGGTCGATCGAGTCGTAGGCCCAACATCCCGCCAGCAGGCGGTCGACGAGGTACTTCTTGTCTCTTTGTCCATCGCTATCCCGAGAGCCGTCTTGCTGGCGATCGATCTCGAACTGAAAGGCGCCGTTGGGTTCCGCGTCCTGGCGATGAAGAACGATCTTTTCGTAGTTCAGGATGGTGATGCGACCGCCCACCTCACCGAACTCGGGCACCCCTCCGAGAAGCACGCAGCGCACGACCGACGTGGTCTTCGGAGCGCTCCAGCGCAGGACCGACGGCGACTGCTCGCGGTCGACGCTGATGTCCATGGCTCGAACCCCGAACCCGGTCTGGAGCTCGGCTCGAAACACCTGCTCGGCGTTACCGCTCGGCACGCGGCACGAAGCGGAACTGCCGCCCAGGGCGGGCGACGCGTTGCGCTCACCCGCGGCTCCTGCGGAGCCGTCCTCCGAACAGCGTGCAGGTTCGAGCGAGGGCCCGAGGCAACGAGTGCCGGAGGGACACTGCCCCGAATGCTCGCAGGGGATGCTCTCGGAGACATCGACGGGCACGAGCTCCGCGGGCGACTCCCGGCAAGAGAGCGCCGCGACGGCACAAGGGATCGCCGTCCACCAGCGGCGCACCGGATGAGGCGTTCTATGCGACATGGCGCGGACTCCTGAACCCGCGGGGACCCTCCCCGAACCTCGAAGTGTGGCGCAGGGCAACCTCTCCCCGCAATAGTGATCATTACAGCCCTTAACCGGCGGGCCGCATGTCTGCCCGATGAATGCTCCTTCATCTACCGTCGCAGATACAAGGGCTCCCGGTGCCCCCGACCTGGTCCCTCACCACGACGGAGGAAAACGAGGGGGCGCTCCCCTTGGCTCTCGTGCCGAAGTTGGCACCAGCTCGTGCCGACTTCGGCACGAGCGCGAGCGCTCCACCCCCATGTGGCGGCCGACCAGATAAGCACCTCAGCCGCTTCACGGGTCCGCGCTCCCCCCGAACCCGCAGGCACGCGCCTTGCTGAAGCACTGCGCGAGGCGCTCACGGTCGCTCCTCGTCGTGAACGAGCCCTCGCTTTGCCACGGCACCTCGAGTGCGAAAGCAGCCTGCGCGTCCATGAAACTGGATCGAAGAAGTTTGCGAGAAGATCTCTCGAGCAGCTCCGTTCGGCATGCATTTTACGGGTACCACGCGCTGCCTTTCGCCGGCGCAGGCGACGGCCCGAAGTCGCTGGTCTCTGCGGTGGTGCGCGGGCTCTACGCCCTGGCGCACAGCGGCGTTCTCATCGGGCTCACGTCGGTCGGCGTGATGACGATGGCGTGCCTTCTGCTCGGCGGGCTCCCGCCACTCCGGCTGCTCGTCATGGCGTTCTGTATCGCGACGTCGAGCTACGCCGTCGATCGCCTCGCGGATCTTGCTCGGGACGCGCACGACTCACGCACGCGAGCGCTTCGAAGGCTGCCGGCGCTGGTTCCCGTGTGCGTCGGCCTGTTCGGGCTCGCAGTCGTGCTCGGGTTGACGTCGGCGCATCCCGTATCGGGCCTCTTTCCGCTCGTCTTTCCTGCAACCGTCGCGCTCTATGTGCTCCCCTGGATGCCCCTTCTCCCCGAAGCGCTTCGAATCTCGGGGATTCGGCGCATCAAGGATGTCCCGCTCGTGAAGGCGTTCTACGTCCCGGCGTGCTGGGCGCTCTTCGTCCTTTGGGCCGCGCCGTTCTTTCCGGCGGCACACGGCGCTCGGCTCACCTTTGCCATGCTCTTTCTATTTCCGTTGTTCTTCGTCACCGCCACGGGCTGCGATCTCCGAGATGAAGCTGCGGATCGCGCCGCAGGCATCCTCACCTTTCCCGTGCTGCTCGGTCGTCCCAAGACGGTGACGATGCTACGCGCCATCCAGCTCGCCTCGATCACCGTACCCGTGCTGCTCTGGTCGCTGGGACTTTCATCGAGCGTCGTTGCCATCCTCGCCGTCTCCGGCTTGCCCACGTTCTTGTGCCTCGGGCGGCTTACCCGTCCGGAGATCGACGCCGGGTTCTACTCGGACGTTGTCTTCGATCTGCTCTGGGTGTTCCAACCGCTGCCCGCCGCGGCCGCCACTTGCCTCATGGGGGGTTGGTCGTGACCACCGACGATCCGCTGTACGCCGCCTCGGCGCTCGCCGGCCTCTTCTTCTGGACGATCTCGTACGCGCTCATCATCCGGCGCAGCCACCTGGATCGCACCTGGGGGATGCCCTTTCCCGCGCTCTGCACGAATCTCGCTTACGAGTTCGTTTTCGGCTTCGTTCATCCACTGGCGAGCCCCGGGAACTACGTGAACATCGTCTGGTTCCTGGTGGACCTGGTGATCGCCGCGCAGTTCCTCCGCTACGGTCAGAGCGCGCTGCCCGAACATTTCCCGAAGCGGCTGTTCTTCCCCGCCGTGGGCGTGTGTATCGCCATGGCGATCGGCGCCGCGCTCGCCTTTACCGCTGACCTCGGGCTGCTGCGTGGCAACAGCTACCTCGGCTGGGGAGGTGATTTCTTCCTCTCCGCGTGCTTCGTCGCCTTGATTCATCGGCGCGAAGGCGTCGCCGGGCAATCCTTGTGGATCGCCGTGACGCGCATGCTGGGTTCGTGGGCGATCATTCCCGCGCAGGAGATCGAAGGGACGCACGCGTTCGTGCGTCTCGTTTACTTCTGCGCGCCGCTCCTGAACTTCACCTACCTGTACCTCTACGTGAAGAAGTGCCGCGCGCTCGGCGTCGATCCACTCCGCCGGGTCTAATCACTAGAAACTAGAAAAGCGTGAGATCGATCGACTCACCCATCACCTTGTAACCGGCCTTGTTCGGGTGGAGCGCGTCGTTCTTGTACTGCGCCAGGGTGTTGTCCACGTTGTTGGGATCGCGGATGGCCATGTCCAGGTCCACGCCCGCGTTGTAGTTCGCGCTGGCGCGGATCCATTGATTGATGGCGGTGCGCGTGGCGTTGGCCGTATTCATCGGGGTGATAGGGGAGATGAACACCTCGATGCCCTTGGCTTCGGCCTGCGTGACGATGTCCTCGTATGCGGCGGTGATCGTGTTGGCCGACACGTTGCTGGGAGGGTTGATGTCGTTGACACCCTCCATCACGACGAGCCACTTGATCTTGTCGCGCTTCAGCACGTCGCGCTCGAAGCGCACGACGCCCGGGTCCTGATCACCGCCCACGCTGCCCGTCAAAGTATTCGCACCCATGCCGAAATTCAGCACCGAGCGGGTGGTGGCGCGCGCCGGGTCCTTCTTGAGCTCCAGCGTCAAGAAATCGGACCAACGGGAGAAGTCGTTGAGGGTGCCGTAGCCATCGGTGATGGAGTCACCGAGCAGAGCGATGGCGAACGCATCCGCGGGCGCCATGACCTCGATGGCGTTGATGAAGTACCAGCGTTCCCTCGTTTCGACCGAGCTGATCGTCTCCGTGGCCACCGCGTCACCGGTCGCGATGTACGACGTCGTGCGCGCACCGGGATGCCCGGTGATGTCGCTCGGAACCGTGGCGCCGAACTGGATGGACACCGCGGTCAGCTTGACTTCTTGCAGAGAAAAATCGACCGCGTCGGACCAGACGGTTTGCCCGACCGGGATCGTGACGTTCGGCATCCCACCGAAGGTGAACGCCTTGTCCGTCGCCGCGTCGATCGCGCCCATGCTGTTGTTCGGATCGCCTGCGGTCTTCGCCATCGCGATGTGCACCTTCGCGATGTCGACCGGACCGTTACCGCGCTCGTTCGAGAGCTGAATGCGGATCTGCGAGCCAGACACCGTCGGCCAGACGAATTGTCGCAGCGTGTTGCCACTGAGCGCAGTCGACGGCTTGTTGTTCGTCTCCGTCCTCTGGATGGTCGTGGCCCAGGACGGCAACCACTCGAGCGTTCCCGGGCTCCCGGCGCTGCCGCCGGTGCCAGCTCCGCCTCCCGCTCCAGCAC
>JAEZYO010000436.1 GCA_023419055.1 Pseudomonadota bacterium
TCTACACGGTGCCGGGGCAGGTCTTCTACGACGCGAGCCGCAAGCTCATCCTGAAGGGTGTCGACGGCGTCATCTTCGTCGCCGACTCGCAGATCGAGCGCCTGGAAGCGAACCAGGAGAGCATCGAGAACCTGCGCACCAACTTGGCGGAGCAGGGCTACTCGCTCGAGAAGATCCCGTACGTCATCCAGTACAACAAGCGCGACCTGCCGAACGTCGTCCCCGTCGAGGAGCTCCGCGCTCTCTTGAACCCGATGAACGTGCCGGACTGGGAAGCGAACGCCCGCTCGGGCGTCGGCGTGTTCGACACGCTGAAGGCCGTGAGCAAGCTCGTCTTGAACGAGCTCAAGCGCGGCGGCTGAGCCCGCCGTGAACAGCGAGCTCGGGCACAGCGGCCCGAGCTCGGACGGCTCTCGATGAACGTCATTGGCTTCGACGACGGGCCCTTCGCGCGCGAGCACCGCGGCGACGTGCTCCTGGTCGGCGTCGTGTGCGCGGGCACGCGCGTCGACGGCGTGGTGAGCGGCCGCGTGCGGCGCGACGGCACCGACTCGACCCGGCGCATGATCGAGCTCGTTCAGGCGAGCCAGTTCCGCGGTCACGTGAGGGCGATCCTGCTTCAGGGCATCGCGGTCGGTGGGTTCAACGTGGTCGACATCCACGGGCTCTCTCGGGAGCTCGGCGTGCCGGTCGTGGTGGTCACCCGCAAGAAGCCGCGCATGGAGACGGTGCGGCGCGCGCTCTTCAGCGACGACCCGCCCGACCTTCGTCCCCGGGTGCGCGGCGCCGAGCGCAAGTGGCGGCTGATCCAGGCGGCGGGCGAGATGGAGCAGCTCGGGGTGTCGCGCCGGGCCGAGAAGCGCGCGAAGGTGACGGGCCTGCGCGCGGAGGAGCAGCGCCTGTGGGTGCAGCGCGCGGGGCTCTCGCTCGAAGAGGCGCGCGACCTCGTGCGAGGGACGACGTTGCACGGCAACGTGCCCGAGCCGCTCCGCGTCGCGCACCTCATCGCCGGCGGCATCGTCACGGGCAAGAGCCGCGGGCGCGTGTAGTTCGAGTATGCTGCGCGGGTGACGCGCGCCTCGCCTCGTTCGAAAGCAAAAGAGCCCGCGCGCGATCTTACCGGGCGCGACCTCGAGGAGTCCGCGCTCCGCTACCTGAACCGCTTCGACGCGAGCGCGGAGAAGCTCGAGCGGTACCTCGGCAAGGTGGCGCGCCGCGCGAAGAACCGAGACCAGCTCTTGCCCGAGATCCCGATCCTCATCGAGCGCTACCGCGGCTCGGGCTTGATCGACGATCGTCGCTTCGCGGAAGCGCGCGCGAGGAGCTTGCGCGAGCGAGGCGCGTCGAAGCGGCTCATTCAGCAGAAGCTCGCGGTGCAAGGGGTGCCGCGGGACATCGTGGACGCGGTGCTCGGCGCGGAGCGCGAAGCGGGGCGCGGGGGAGAAGGCGAGCTCGAGGCGGCGATCGCGTACGTGCGGAGGAAGCGCCTCGGCGCGCACCGCCCCGCCGAGCAGCAAGCGCTCGAGCGACGGCGCGATCTGGCTCGCCTCGCGCGGCAGGGCTTCGACTACGAGACGGCGCTCCGCGCGCTCGCGCTCGGACGCGGCGACGAGTTCTGACACCGCGCCGATCACGCTCAGGGCAATTAATTGCAGGATTCATCGCCCCGGTGATCGCTTTTCACCACTGAACGTAGCGAGCCTACCAGCGCCCGGGAGGGCGCCCTTCGCGCGAAGTTGCGATAGTCGGCTCTGGAACCGCTTCCAGTTCCGGGGAGTTTGTTGCCTATGACGAAGTTGACTTCATTATCGCTCTTCGTGTTTTTCACGTCCGCCATGGGCCTCGCGCTTTCCGCCGGCTGCGGCGGGGACAGCGGGGACAGAAACCCCGGCGCCTCGGGTTCTGGGAGCGGCGCGAGCGGCGGGAGCGGCGGCAGCACCGGCGGCACCGCGAACTCGGGAGGCACCGGCGGGACGACGGGCGGAACGGGCGGCAGCACGGGCGGTAGCGGCGGCAGCACCGGAGGTACCGGCGGCGGCTTCGAGCCCGCGTGCACCCCCTTGCCCGTCAGCGCGGCGCTGATCACGGACTTCACGTACGCGGACACCGGCGCCGGTGGCGAGGGCGGCGGCAGCGGCACTGGCACTGAGCCCGATCCGGAAGGCATCTCCTTCGGCTACGACGCCGACCCGCCCACGGTCGCTTCGGGCTACAGCTTCCGCTACCCGGACAGCCTGACCTCCGACGTCACGGGTGGCGCCTGGCACGTGACCGGCAGCGTCGCTGCCTACTCGGGCCTCGTGATCAACTTCGTGTGCGCCGCCGACGCGTCGGCGTACACCGGCGTTTCCTTCAAGATCAGCGGCAACCCCGGCGCCTCCGGGAGCCTGAAGTTCTTCGTCGCTCACGCCGCGAACTCCTGGTACGACAAGGACGCCGTCGAGCCCGCCGCTTCGCGCTGCATGAGCGCCAACCAGTACAGCGGCGAATGCTCGGAGTCGTTCAAGGTCGTCGAGGTCACGGAGGACGAACAGACCGTGACCTTGACCTGGGCCGAGCTCACCGGCGGCAAGCCCGAGGCTTCGCCGAATCCCGAGGAGATCATGGCCTTGCGCTGGATCTTCGACTGGGACGAGACGAAGAACGCGAACCCCGACGCGAACGCCTACGACGTCGACATCACCATCGACGACGTGACTTTCACGCAGTGAGCCTCACTGCGCGGGCGTTCTGGAAGGACGCTTAACGATTCGCCGAGATCGGGCACGGCTCGCTGTGCCCGATCAATCTCGCCTTCACCGGGACTAGGTAACGGACTAGTCTTGCGGAGGAGGCGAACGATGAGGTGGATTGCTCTAGCTTCGGGTGCGCTCGCGCTGGGTTGCTTCAATAGTTCTTATTCGCAGAACGATGCCGATTCGTCGGGGGGCGCTACCGGGTCGGGTAGCACCGGCACCGGGGGTGCGATCGGCTCGGGCGCGGCGCCCGCGATCGGCGGGACGATCGGCTCGACCGGCGGCACCGGCTCGACCGGCAGCACCGGTTCCACGGGTTTCTCCGCGACGCTTCTCCAAGACCCGGTCGTGACGTCGAGCGTGACGCCGCCTCCCATCAGCGGAGGCACCTTGCTGGTGCGCGGAAGCGGGGAGGAGCTCGTCGTCTCCGATCCCGACCACGACCAACTGCTCGTCGTCGGCGTCGCGGACGTGGTGCTCGAGTCGACGATCGCGCTCCAGGCGGGAGACGAGCCGGGTCGCCTCGTCGAGGACGCGGAAGGTCGTGTGCACGCGGTGTTGCGCGGGGGCGGCGCCATCGCCACCGTCGACGTCGAGGAAGGTACGGTGCTCGAGCGCCGCGCCGTCTGCGCGTATCCGCGCGGCATCGCGTACGACGCGGAGCTCGACTCGCTCCACGTCGCGTGCGCGGACGGCTTCCTCGTCACCGTACCCGCGGCGGGCGGTGAAGCGACGCGGGTGGTCGAGCTCGAGCGGGATCTCCGCGACGTGGTGGTCGAAAATGGCCGGCTTTGGGTGAGCAAGTTCCGTAGCGCCGAGGTGCTTCGTCTCGACGCAGAGGGAGCCGTGATCGAACGTCTCCGGGCGCCTGACGCGCTCGACTTCGAGGATCAGTCGTTCGCTCCGAGCGTGGCCTGGCGTCTGATCGCCGCTCCCCAGGGAGTAGCTCCCAACGGCGGTGTGCTCATGATCCACCAGCGCTCCAAGAAGGACCCGATCGTGATCGAGCCGGGCGGGTACTCCTCATCGTGCGGAGGTATCGTCGGGGCCGGGGCCACCGTCTTTGCGCCGGGAGAGGCGCCCGTGAGCACCCCGATGTTCCCGGCGCCGCTCGGCGTGGACGTCGCGGCCACGCCGACGGGCGACTCGGTCGTCATCGCATCCGCTGGCGCCATTCAGCACCAGCAGCTGTTCACGGGTTTGCCCACGGTGGCGCGCATGGGCCTCCAGTCGCTGCGAGCGGAACCGACGGCAGGCTGCGACTTCGCCGAGTCCGCTCTCGGCTCCCAAACGGGTACGGGTCAGGCCGTGGCCGTCGCTTACGCGGGCGGCGAGCTCGTCGTGCAGACGCGCGATCCCTGGCTCGTGATCGTGGGAGATCGCGGGGTCGCGATCCCGGGTGACAGCCGGCTCGACACCGGACACCTGCTGTTCCACGCCGCGACCCCTGGGGGTATCGCCTGCGCGTCGTGTCACCCCGAGGGACGAGAGGACGGGCAGACCTGGAACTTCGCGGAGATTGGTCCCCGGCGCACGCAATCGATCGGCGGCATCCTGGCCGGGACGGAGCCGTTCCATTGGGGCGGGGACGAGTCCGACTTCACGGCGCTGGTGAAAGACGTGATGACCGAACGCATGTCGGGCCCGGCGCTCCAGAGCGGTCACGTCGCCGCGCTGAAGGGCTACATCGACGCGATCCCGGCCTGGGCAACACCCGCACCCGCGGACGCGGACGCGGTGGCTCGTGGCAAAGCGGTGTTCGAACGCGACGAGGTCGGCTGCGCTACCTGTCACTCCGGGCCGAGCCTCACGAACAACGAGACCGTGAACGTCGGCACGGGCGCGCTGCTCCAGGTGCCGTCGCTCTTGGGGCTCACCTTCCGTGCGCCGTTCCTCCACGACGGCTGCGCGGCGACCATCGCCGATCGCTTCTCGGACTGCGGCGGCGAGTCGCACGGCAACACGTCGGAGCTGTCCGAGTCCGAGCTCTCCGATCTGACGACCTACCTCGAGTCGCTGTGAAGGCGGCTGGCCGAGCACCGCGCTGACTCGGTGCTCGCGCCGCCCCCGGGGGGGACGAGTTTTGCTGGGCTGCGGAGCGGGAGTACGCTCGCTCCGCCATGGCGAAAAAGCGCTTCAATCGGCGGTCGAAGTTCACGCGTTTCGCCAAAGCGACCTCGCGTTACGCGGGCCGCCCCGTGACCTTCGCGGCGGCGGTCGCCGTGATCCTGGCTTGGGGCGTGTCCGGTCCGTTGTTTCATTTCAGCGACACCTGGCAGCTGGTCATCAACACCAGCACGACCATCGTGACCTTCCTGATGGTCTTTTTGATCCAAAACACACAAAACCGCGACTCCGAGGCGATGCACGTGAAGCTCGACGAGCTCATCCGGGCGACCGAGGGCGCTCACAAAGCCTTGCTCGACCTCGAAGAGCTCGAGGACGAGGAGCTCGCGGCGAAGCACGCCGAGTACGAGGCGCTCGCCAAGAAGGCCCGCGGCGAGCTTCGGCGCCGGAGAAGTGTAAGCTAGGTGACCTTCATGCTCCGCATCGAGATCTTCTCCGACGTCGTCTGCCCGTGGTGCTTCGTCGGTCACCAGCGCCTCTCTCGCGTCGCCGCCGAGCTCGGCGAGAAGCCGGAGCTCCGCTACCGGCCGTTCTACCTGCAGCCGAACACCCCCGAGGCTGGCGTCGACATCCCGAACCTGTTGAAGAAGAAGTACGGGGTCGAGCCGGGGCGGATGTTCGCCATGGTCGAAGCGGCCGCGGCCGAGAGCGAGCTCACGCTCGACCTCACCAAGCAGCGCTTCATGTATCCCACCGTTCGCGCGCATACCCTACTTCGTCACGCCGAGCGGAAGGGCACGCAGCCCGCCTTGGTTCGGGCGCTGTTCGAGGCGTACTTCCAGGAGGCCAAGAACATCGCCGACGTGGAGGAGCTCGTCCGGATCGCGGGTGCCCACGGCTTCGAGGCGGCTGAAGTCCGGGAAATTCTCGCCGACGCCGACGAGCTCTCGGTCACGAACGCCGTCGCGGGCGAGGCGGCGCGCGGAGGGATCCGCGGCGTGCCGTTCTACGTCTTCAACGAGAAGGTGGGGCTCTCGGGCGCGCAGCCGGAGTCGGTGTTCCGCGAAGCGTTCCGCAAGGCGAAGGCCATTTGAGTTAGCATCGCAGCGATGAGATCTGCGTGGGCGTTCGCCTCGGCGCTGTCGTGCGCGAGCGCGCTTCTTCTCGGGTGCGGTGGCGACGACGACGGGGGCAGCTCCGGATCGGGCGGCAGCGCCGGTTCCTCGTCGAACCACGGCAACGGCGGCTCCGGCAGCGGCGGCAAGAGCGGCGCCTCCGGCGGGTCGAGCAGCGGCGGAAGCTCCAGCAACGGCGGAAGCTCGAACCACGGAGGTTCGAGCAACGGCGGAGGCAACGGAAGCGAGCCTTTCGGCGGCTTCTTCCGCTACGGCATCAACAGCGGCTTTCCGAACCCGAGCTGGAACGACGAGATGCTCAGCCAGCTCGCCGTCGACTCCGGCTGCAACAGCCAGCGCGTTTCGCTCCCCGAGCGTCACCTCGAGCAGTGGGGTTACGAGATCGAGCTCGCGGACATGGAGCACTACGCGAGCCTCGGGCTCGACGGGCAGGTCGCGTTCTTGACGTCGCCGACGCGCGAGCACTCGTCCGCGCCCGAGAGCGCGGCGGATTGGGAGCTCGACTACTACATCCCGAAGAACCTCTACGAGCCGATCACGCTCGAGGACGGCAGCGTGAACCCGGAGAACTACTGGGCAGCGTACGTCTACGGCGCGGTCTCGACGTACAAGGATCACGTCGAGATCTGGGAGATCTGGAACGAACCAGACTGGGTGAGCGACTGGCAGGTGACGCTCGACTGGACGGAGACGGCACCGACCGCGGAAGATCTGCCGCGCTTCAACGGCTCCATTTACGACTACGTGCGCCTGCTCCGCGTCTCGAGCGTCGCGGCGAAGCTCGCCGATCCCGACGCGCTGATCGCGACGGGCGGGCTCGGCTACACGTCGTTCTTGAACGCGCTGCTCCGCTACACCGACAACCCCGTGGACGGCTCGGTCACCGACGAGTACCCCGAGAAGGGCGGCGCGTACCTCGACGTGTTGAGCTCACACCACTACCCCATCTACACCGCCGGCAGCTCGGACGAGGCGGTCGCCGCGTACCTCGAGCAGCAGGCGGCCTTCGACGCGGAGCTCGAGCAGGCGGGCGTCGAAGTGAAGGCGCGTGAGACCACGGAAAGCGGCGCGCCGCACGGCGTGATCGACGACTTTCCGGGTGGCACCGAGTACGCGGTGAATTACCTGATGAAGGTCATGATCAAGGCGCACGCTGCCGGGATCGACGGCATCGATTGGTTCACGCTGAGCGACGGCGCGAGCGTGGCCGCCGCGGACGACCCGTATCAGCTCATGGGGCTCTATCTCGACGTCTCGGAGCTCGCGAGCATCGATCAGGTCGTCCAGACCGAGACCGGCGTGGCGTATCGCACGCTCGGGGAGCTGCTCGGCCACGCGCGCTACGATCGGGCACGGACCGAAGCGCTCGGCCTACCCTCGGGGGTGGACGGCGCAGCCTTCGAGACCGCGAGCGGCGAGCGTGCGCTCGCGCTGTGGGCGGTCACTTCGGGGACGGAGGAAGGCGCCGCCGAGCTCGAGGTCGACGGCGCCTTCACGCAGTACGATTGGGACTACTCCGAGAGCGGCGAGACCGCGTCTATCCCGGAGGGTGAGCCACTACCGCTCGTCGGATCGGTGCGAGTCTTCATCGAAGACTGACCCGGCGTGCGCTGGGCTAGATGTCGCGCAGGTAGTGGCAGGTGTAGCCGCCAGGGTGCTTCTGCAGGTAGTCCTGGTGGTAATCCTCGGCGGGCGTGAAGGGCCCGGCCTTCACGATCTGCGTCACGATCGGGCGCTTCCAGGCGCCGCTCTGCTCGAGCCGAGCCTTGACCTCTTCGGCCACGCGCTTCTGCTCGTCGGTCTCGTAAAAGATCGCCGAGCGGTACTGGGTCCCGACGTCGTTGCCCTGCCGGTTCGGCGTGGTCGGATCGTGCATGCGGAAGAACCACTTCTCGAGGAGCTCGGCGTAGGAAAGGCGCGAAGGGTCGAACACGACCCTGATCGACTCCGCGTGGCCCGTCTGACCGGTCTTGACGCTCGAATAGCTCGGCGACGCCGTCGTCCCGCCGGCGTATCCGACCTCGGTCTCCAGCACGCCGGGTACCTGGCGCAAAATCTCTTCCATTCCCCAGAAGCAGCCGCCGGCCAGCACCGCTACTTCGCGTGCCGCCGGGGCGTCGCTGCGTACGTCGGTGGTCTGCATCTCGTTCTCCTTGGATCCCGTCGTGAAGCCGTGGCTCGCGGGAGGTGAACCCGGCTGCGCGCGCTGACAGGCTAAGGCGAGCACGAGCAGGGGCAAGAGCTTCGTGATCGGGATCATGGTGGGCCTGTGCAGAGAGTACGCGCGACGCCAGGGCCGGTTACCGGCCCCGGCGCTCTCGCGCTCTGCTCACGCTGTAAGGCGCGTGGCCTCGAAGGCGAGACCGGCATCGCGCCACGCCGCCTTGCCACCGGCGTAGACGCGCACGTGCTCGTAACCGAGCTCGACCAGCTTGCTCGCTGCCGTATGCGAGTTCGCGCAGGTCGGCCCCGAGCAGTAAAGGACGATGTCCGAGCCCTTGTCCGGAAGGGCGGTTCGCGCCCGGCTCACGAACCCGTCGAGCGGCAGGTTGATGGCGCCGGGCAGGTGCTCCTTGCGGTAGCTCGCCTCCGGCAGCACCTCCACCACGACGGGTGGGGTGCGGCGCGAGAGGGCGATCTTGAGCTCGGTGGTCGAGATTTCTTTGGACATGCTCGTTCTCCTCTTGGAACGGCGAGACGGGCTCGCCTCGATCCGAGATATGCAGTCGATCAGGTAATTCTTCCAACGAATGTTCCTGATGGCGGACATAGACATGCCTGATATCTCGGCTTGGTTGGACTCCTCGTCCCGGTCCGGATTACGTTCAAGGGAATGTCGGATCGAGTATCCGAGCTCGAGGCCGAGCTCGCCTCGTTGAGAGTGGAGCTAGCGCAGGTACGTGGCGAGCTAGCCGCGTCGCGTGACGAGATCGGCCGGCTCTCGCGCTACCGCGCGGCCGTCGAGGCGTCACCCGTGGGCATGATGTGCGTCGACGGCACCTCGGGCGGGTACGTGTTCGCGAACCAGGCCTTCGCGGAGATGATCGGGCACTCGCGAGAAGCGCTGTTCGAGAAGGACGCCTACGCGATCTGGCTCGAGGTCACCCACCCCGACGACATCGAGCTCGAACGAAAGCAGGTGGAGCGGCTCGCTTACGGCGAGATCGAGCGCTCGGATCACGAGAAGCGCATGGGCCCCAAAGGTGGGCCCTACCGTCGAGTGCGCGTGAGGATGACGGGAGCGCGGGACGAGCAGGGGCGCCTCGAGAGCATGACGGTGCAGTTCGTCGACGCCGAGGAGCAGTACCGCGCGGAGGAGGCGCGGGCTCGCTTCGAAGCGGAGCTCCGGCAAGAACAGAAGCTCGGCGCGCTGGGCAAGCTCGCCGGAGGCGTGGCGCACGACTTCAACAATCGGCTGCTCATCATCATGGGCTACACGGAGCTCATGAAGCGGGAGCTCCCCCTCGGGAGCGCCGCGCGTGAGCACGCGGAGATGGTGCAGGGCAGCGCCGAGCGAGCGGCGGAGCTCACGCGGCAGCTCCTCGCCTACAGCCGGCGCCAGGTGCTGAAGCCGGAGGCGTTCGATCTGAACCAGACCGTCGACCGCCTGCGGCGTATGCTCGAGCGGCTGATCGGCGACGACGTGGAGCTCGTCACGGAGCTCGAGGCCGAGCACCCGATCTTCTCCGATCCCGGGCAGATCGAGCAGGTGATCCTGAATTTGGCGCTCAACGCCAGGGACGCGATGCCGAACGGGGGCCGCATCTCGCTCGGTACGGCCGACGTCACGCTCGATCGCGACAACCGGCTCGGGCTCGCCGCCGGCGAGTACGTCTCGCTCACCGTGAGCGACACCGGCTCGGGCATCCCGGCCGACGTGTTGCCGCACATCTTCGAGCCATTCTTCACGACCAAGGAGGTGGGACGCGGCACCGGCCTCGGGCTCGCGATGGTGGAAGGTATCGTTCAGCAGAGCGGCGGGACGACGCGCGTCGAGTCCCAGCTCGCGCAGGGCTCGACCTTCACGGTCTACCTGCCGCGCTCGGACGCCCGTTCTAAGGCCGCTCCGCCCGTCGATCTACCGGCGCCCCAGACGCCGCATTTCGAGACCGTCCTGGTCTGTGACGACGACGACGACGTACGGCGCCTGCTGGTCGACGTGCTCGGCTTCCGCGCCTACCACATCCTGCAGGCGCGCGACGGCAGGCACGCGTTGGAGGTGGCGCGTGGGCACAACGGCCAGATTCATTTGTTGCTCACCGATCTGGTGATGCCCGAGCTCGGTGGCGTCGAGCTCGCCGCCGAGCTCAGGAAGGAGCATCCGGACCTTCGCGTGCTCTATCTTTCCGGCTACACCGAGCGCGTCGACCAGCTCACCGATTCGCTCGACTCGCGCACGCATTTCCTTGCGAAACCCTTCCTGCCGGGCGAGCTCAGGCGCACGATCGCGGGCATCGTCGAAGGTCCCTCGTCCCCGTCGAGGCCCCCTGATCGCGGCGGAAACAGCGGCTAGCGCCGCCTACAGGTGTGGGCGTGACCTCGTTCGCTACCGCGCTTGGCCCGGCGGGGAGGCGAGGAGGTCATGAACTTTGCGGCAGAACGCTTCTCCGCCCCGTGTCATGTATTAAAGACACACGTCCCTTTTTTGGTCAGCGTCAAGGCGAGCCGTTCGTAGCAATCTCGCGCAGTTGCGAGCCCGCCCGATGTCGTGTCTTGTATACAAGACAGTGTGGGCGTAGGGTGCCCGCATGACGAAGACGAAAGAAGAAGCAGGCATCGACACCATCTGGTTCACGCGCTGCGCGGGCGGCGGTCGTGGCGGCGTCCCGACGGCTTCGGGCATCGCCTACAAGCTCGGCTACCTGGACGAAGAGTTCAAAGGCGAAGGCCTCGCCTTGAAGACCCTCCAGGAGGACGCTCCCGAGGAGCTCCGCAGACACCACTACGATCACGAACTTTCGACGCTGATCCGCGAGGGCGGCAACC
>JAEZYO010000441.1 GCA_023419055.1 Pseudomonadota bacterium
ACACACCCAATATCGGGATACCTCGCTCGTGCGGGACGTCCGCGAGCTCGTGTTCCGGCTGGGTATCGAAAGCGGCAACTCGTGACATCGTACGATTTCAGGAAACGCGGCGCGCGAGACCGCCTTCCATTGGCGTTGCGCGGCGAGCTGCCGCCTGAACGAAAGCTGCGGCTGCCGTTTCGCCTACTGAGCGTGAGCGGTGCCGTAAACGTGGATGTCCGGGTGTGGAGCAGAGATCCAGAGTAGCTCGCGTCCGTCGCTGTGAAGCACGAACTTGTAAGTGATCTGGTTACCCTCCGGATCCACGCAGTCGAGAAACCCCATACCGTTCTTCTGCACGTCGTACGCGCAGACCGCCGTACCCGCGATCTCCGTGTGACCACCTAGAGTCCCCGTGAACTCGACGGTCGCGGTGCCGACGCCATCCGCCCGCACGCTGGCGATCTCGTACCAGTCCTGTCCCCCCAACGCAGTACCCGTCTCGAGAAACGCATAGCCGCCTCGAAAGTCCTTGTTCGAGTACCCGTGCCTGCGGGCGCCCTCACCGGCACTGGCGTTGGAGGCAGTGACGATACCGACGATCACACCCGCCACCGCTGCAGTCAGAGCCAGAAGTGCCCCTCGAGAAAACGACGTTCTTGTCATTATTGTTCTTCTCTCAGCTGGTCCTTCGAGACGGACCGGTCCGAATGAGCGGATATGCCCACCCATATGGGGTCTAGGCACATCTCGGCGGATCGTGACGGTAGCCGAAGCCATCGAACCCGGTGGTTTCAACCGGTCGGCAGGGTCGCCTTCCAAGCACCGCGGCAGAGCCGGGCGGTTGCGGCGGCGTGTAGGTTCAGCCCAGGAGCGCCGCGGCGCCGAGCTTCGCGAGCTTGATCGGTCCGGGATCGAGCTCGTACTCGCCGAAGGCGTGCGCAAGCGCGCGGAGCGGGCGGTTCGCGTACCAGAACGGCACCGGGAACGCCGCGAGCGGCGCCCGCAGCACCACCTTCTGGATGTGCTCGAGCATGAGCGCATTGTGCGCAAAGCCCTTGCCGCTTCGGACGTCGGCGAGCGTCGAGCCGGGCCACGCGCCCCAGGGAAGCTCGCTCAAGCCGAAGGCGAAGCCGGACCAGGCGTTCACGCTCACGACCCCGTACTCGAGCCGCTCGATCAAGCGATTCATGCCGGCGCGAAGCGACGAGTCACGCTCGATGGACTCGGGCTGCACGAGGACGGCGCCGAGCGAGCCCCAGAGCGTGCGGTTGGCGAACAGCTCGGCCTTGGCCATGAACTCGAGCGGATCGCGCGCGTCGAGCGACACCTCGCTCAAGATGCTGCAGAAAGGTTCGCGGCGGAACTGGACCGCGTTCTGCTCCGGCTCGAGGCCCTCGATCAGCGTCCAGGGGAGCTCGCCGTCGCGCGGAGTCCCGATCTTTGTGAGCGAGCTCGCCCCCTCGGTGAGCGAGGCGTATCGATCCGCAGCGCCTGGGTAGTAAGCGCGCCGCAGCGGAACGCGCTCGAGCTCGCGCGAGAGCCGGGAGAGCAGCTCCTCGCGCACGCGAGAGCCGCGGGGCAAGACCAGCATCTTCGCGGCGATGCAGTTGAACGAGGCGTTGTGCGCCACCATACCGGCGACGCTGCGCGCGAGGTGCTCGAGCTCCTTTTCGGAGTAGTCACCGGGCGGCACGATCACGGGCGTGATGTTGCCGAGCTCGCTCGAAATCGCCTTGCTCAAGCGCGGCTCGTTGCGCTGCTTCCGCTCGCCGCGCTCGGGTTCGACGCCCCAGACGATGCGATCGTGCGTCTCGCTCGAGCCGGTCACGTGAACGGCGCCGATGGCGGCGTGGTCGGTGCAGTAGGTGCCCACGTCAGGCCCCCCGTAGACGAGCTCGAGGAACCCGCGCTCGACGAGCGGCGCGAACGCTCGCTCGAAGAGCGGCCCGGCGTACGCGTTCACCGGGCTCATCTTGAGGAGGCACGGGTGCCCGGACACGAACAGGGTATGGAGCGCATCGAGCGCGGGGATCGCGGCGACGTTGCCGGCGCCGAGCACCAGGCCGACGAGCGGTTCGTGCGCCTTCCGGTACGCGACGGCGCGAGCCTCGGACACTTGGGCCGGCGGCACGTCGAGCCACACCTCGCCGCTCACGCCTGCGAACCGCACACGATCGAACGCCTCGAGAGGAACGAGCCGGACCAGGCTGCCGCCCGGCCGCGCTTCGATCGCGTCCTTTCCGAGCTGCGTCGTGCCGTGGCGCGCGATCTCGCGAAGCGAGCGCTCGAGCAAGCGCACGTAGTGAAGCGTGGTCACCGGGCCTGCCAGGAGCTCCTCTCCGTAGAGCTCACTGTTGCGATCGATCCCTTTCGCGTCGCAGGCCGCTTCGGCGAGGGCCGGTGCGAGGTCGTACAAACGCCGACGAGCGGTAGCGAGCAAGCTCGCTTTCTCGCCGGGAGGCAGCCGCGCGAACGCCTGTTTGGCGTCACCCAGGCGCCCGATCTTTTGGTCGATTTCCGTGCTCGACGTGGCCGCGGGGCCGGTCCCGGCGCGGGACCCTTCGCCCAAAGTTCCCATGATTTCGATGTATTAGCGCGGGCCCTTCCCCGCCGCCAGATGCAGATGGAAGACTCGGTAGCCTCGCGCCCTTGTGCCTGGCCCCCCGTCCGATGAACACATCGTCCGACACTGTCGAAGGCCCGTTAGACGACCAGTCTCCGACACTCATCCCACCTTCACATACGAAAGCTTCAGATCGTAAAGATCCGCTCCCTTCGGAACCGCCCGATGCCGGACTGCTACCTCCGCGATCGAGCGACACCGTTCCCGCCGAGCCGCTCGAGTCCGATGACTCGCGCGTTCGAGCAGCGCTCGCCGCGAGCATCCGCACCGAAGCGAGCTTGAGCGGGCTGATGCGCGCGCTTCAATCGCTCTCGAACGGCGTGAGCAGCGCGCGTGAGGCGAACGTCGAGCTCGTGCGCGAGCTCGAGCTCCTACGCGAAATGCTCGGCACCTCGAATCAGCGAGAGCTCACGTTGAAGAATCGTGTGGGCGCACTGGAAGAGGCGCTCGAAAATACGCAGCAGGCCGCGGCGAGCGAGCGCGCCTTCTTGATCGACCAGCACGACAACTTCATCGCCGGCCTGATCGAGGATCACGAGCACCTGGTGCTGAAGCTCACGACGGAGCTCGAAGAAGCGCGCCAGCGGACGCGTAGCACCCCTCCTCCGCCGCTCTCGAGCGTCGAGCGCAACGAAGCTCAAATGCGCGAGCAACTCGACGCGGCACAGCGCGGCATCGACAAGCTCGTGAGCGAGCGCGATCGGACTCGCGAAGCGCTGCTGCGCCTACAGGCGCAGCGCGACGAAGCGCAGGGTCAAGTCGTGCGGCTCGCCCGAGAGCGCGATCTGGCTCGCTCCGAGCTCGCGCAATTCAGGATCCAACACGGCCTGAACGACGTCGCGCGAGGCCCGAGCAGCCGGCCGCCGAGCAGCGCGGTGAAGAGCGGCGCCAGCACGTGGCCCCCGGGCGAGCTGCCGGTCAGCGAGTCGCCCCCCGCGCCGGTCGTCGGGCAAGTGCGCATCACGCGCTCCGGTTCGCAGACCGGCTCGAACCCGCTCGCGAGCCTGGCTCCCGCCACGAACCCGAGCTCGCGCTCGATCTCGTCCAGCGCGGCCCGGCCCACGGCGCCGCCGCTCGAGTTCAAGTCGTCGCCGCGGCATACGCCTCCTCCCGAGGAGCTGCGCGAGGTGTTCGCCGCGAGCGCCAGCCTGCTCGAGCCCGGCGAGCGCCCCTCTTCGCCCGCGATCAAGGTGAAACCCGACCCGAGCACCCGACCGCTCGTCGGCTACTCGGTGACCGAAGCGAGCGAGGACCACGTCGACACCTCGCGCATCACGAGCACTCGCCCCCCGCAGCGGTAGACTGCCCGCCGAACCCGTGAGTCCGACCACCGACGCCCCTTCGAGCGGCGCCGAGCCGGAGGCTCTAGCCAAGAGGCAGCTCTTCATCAGCAGCCTCACGCTGGCGCTCTCGCTCGCCGCCTCTTTCTTTCCGCTGCTCGCGCTGCCGGCGCTCGTGGGGACGTTCATCGCGTTCCTCGCCGCCTCCCGCCTCCCCGCGGAGCGAAGGAAGCCGAACTATGCGCTGCTTGCCCTCTCTACCGCGCTCTCGGTGTTCGCGTTCGTGCGCTTCCTCAAGACCGAAGCGGTGGCGGGCATCGTTCAGGGCGGAACCCGAGCCACCGAGGTCCGAGCCGTCTCGCGCTTGCGAGAGATCCTCTTCGCGGAAGACGTGATGCGTCGTCATGGCACCTGGGATCCCGACGAGGATCGCATTGGTTCCGCGGGCCTCCTCGGCGAGCTCACCGGCGAGCTCGGCTTGCGCGGCCACCTGCCTCTCGTTCCGCCTCTGCTCGAAGGCATTCCGCGCTCGACCTCGACCTCGCTGGGCCCGGCGCACGTCGTCGCGGGCTACTACTTCGCGGTTTGCCTCCCGACGAAAGACGGCAGCTTCAGCGCGAAGCCGGGGGCGGCCTTCGACGACGAGGCGAGCGAGCGCCGCTTCCTCGCGTACGCCTGGCCCGCGGCCGGAAACCTCGGGCTTTCGCACGCTTTCATGCTCGACGAGCACGAAAACATCCTGCAGGCGGAGTCGAAGCCCGGTAAGCGCTCGGGCCTCGACGGCCCCACCTGCGATGACGCGGTCGCGGACGCCACGCGGAGCGAGTGGACCCCGTGGCAGAAGAAGAAGCCGCGCGAGCGGCTGCCGGGAGACGAGCCGAAACGCTGAGGTCGACAGCTTGGCGACGACGGTTCAGAGTGCGCCCCGAGCGATGGATCCCGAGTACCAGAGCCCAGAGAATCGTGACGTCGCGCCCGCGCGACCCGGCGAGTTCGCGCCGCTGCAATTCGGCGCGCTCAGCGTCTGGCCGCCGGTAGTGCTCGCGCCCATGGCCGGGGTCACGAACTATCCCTTCCGCGCCATCTGCAAGCAGTACGGCGCGGGGCTCTACGTGAGCGAGATGATCACCGCTCGACCGCTCGTCGAGGGTCAGTCGAAGACGTTGAAGCTCGCCGACTTCGGGCCGGACGAATCGCCACGCAGCCTGCAGCTGTACGGAGTGGATCCGTACTACGTGGGCGAGGCGGTCAAGCGCCTGGTCGGCGAGGGCCGCGTCGATCACATCGACATGAACTTCGGTTGCCCGGTGCGCAAGGTGACGTCGAAGGGCGGAGGCGCGGCCATCCCGGTGAAGCCGCGGCTGCTCGGCGCGATCGTGCGCGCAGCCGTGGGCGCCGCCGAGAAGGTTCCCGTCACGATCAAGTTCCGGATGGGCATCGACGAGTCACTCCTCACGTACCTCGACGCCGGCCGAGTCGGTGAAGCCGAAGGCGTGAGCGCGGTCGGCTTGCACGCGCGCACCGCAGCTCAGCTTTACGACGGCGACGCGCGCTGGGAAGCGATCGCGGAGCTCAAGCAAGCCGTCAAAGTGCCGGTGCTAGGCAACGGCGACATCTGGGAAGCCGAAGACGCGCTCCGCATGATGCGCTCGACGGGCTGCGACGGAGTCATCGTCGGGCGGGGCTGCCTCGGCCGGCCCTGGCTGTTCCGCGACCTCGCGGACGTGTTCGACGGGCGCGCGCCCCAAAACCCGCCCAAGCTCGGCGAAGTGGTGCGCGTGATGCGCGACCACGCCCACCGTCTCTCGAGCTGGTTCGGCGAGCGACCCGCGCTCCGCGCCTTCCGGCGCCACGCGACCTGGTACACCAAGTGCTTTCGCGGCAGCGCGGAGCTCCGTGAGCGGCTGATGCGGATCGAAACACTGAGCGACCTCGATCAGGCGCTCGAGCGAGCCGACCCCGAGCAGCCGTTTCCGCCCTCGGCGATGCGAGTGCCTCGAGGAAAGGCCTCCGGAACTCAAGTGGTGAGCTTGCCCCACGGATACCTGGACGATCGCCTGGATGCCACGCCACCCTCTGCGGACGCCGAGGACGCGTTTTCCGGCGGCTAGCCGCGCGCCAGTGCCGAAATCCCCTAGCACTACTCCGCCACTTTTTTCTTTCCATTGGCGGCGACCTGTGTTCCATAGGCGAGCGCGATGCGCGACCTCGGAGAGAAATGGCAACGGGACCTCGAGCGTTGGTGCGAGCCGTATCTCGAT
>JAEZYO010000442.1 GCA_023419055.1 Pseudomonadota bacterium
AGCACGATCCCCTCCAAGCGGGAGCTCGAATACTGCCGCAATCGAGTCTTCCTGATCACGATGGCGAGCGGGACGAACCCGCCGATCACGTGCGCCGCGTGCAAGCCGGTCAGCATGAAGAACGTGAAGGCGTAGAGCGTGCGCGTGGAGGCCGCGGCTTCGGCGCGCATCATCATGTGCCAGTTGTGCGCCTGCATGACCAGAAAGCCGAGGGCCGCGGCGCCTGCGAGCCACAGGAACCCCTCGAGGGCCTCGAAGCGGTTGCGCTTGGTCGCGACGACCGCCCGCGAGAGCGAGACGCTGACTATTGCGATGAGCGCGGTGCTCGCCCAGAGCCCGTCGGGGAGACCCGGCATGCCCGCCCGCCAAACCGGGTTCTGGAATCGAGTCACGAGATAGCCGACGAGGCTTGCCCCGAAGAGCATCGTCATGGACGCCATCAAGATGAGCAGCCCGAGCTCGGCGGGAGACTTCCGATCCAGGAAGTTCTCGGTCTTGGGTGCCTCGGTCAGAGACTCGGTGTCCCCAGCGTGACGCGGCGCGTTAGTTTGGTGCTCGTTCGGTGACAATTCAGGGCCAGGTCGATATGCTGCTCAGAAGCGTGACACAGCGCGCAGCTTGGTTCGAAAGCGATCCAGGGCCGACTCAGGCCACCCTGGACACGGGCGCGGTAGGCGAGCGCGTGCGGCCGGGTGTTACCACGCTTTCGGTGCTCGCGGGCGTGCTCGCGGCCGCGGTGTTGGTCGCGGCCGACTGCACGGTGCGCGAAGGCTTCCGCTACCTCTCCGCCTCCGACCACCTGGGCGGCGCCTTCGCCCTCTACACGGTGGCTGGGGCGCTGCTCGGGCTTCTGGTCTCGGCGGTGGCGCACCTCGAGTGGCTCCTGATCGGTCGCTGGGCCATGCGCCGCGGGCGCCTGGCGCGCCTGCTGCGGCCCGCCTTCTACGGGCTCATCGCCGGCGCGGCCGCGAGCGACACGGCGGTCTGGACGTTCTCCGGCGAGAAGGCGCAGGCGTCGCCGCTCGCGGTGTGGGGACCGGTAGCGTTCTGCGTCGCCATCGGCGTCGGCGCGTTCACCGGCACGGCGCTCTTGCTGGTCGCCATCGACGCGGCGCTGAAGCGGCGCGCGCTCGTCTGGGCGCCCGTGGCGATGCTGTTCGCGGTGGGCGGCACCGCGTTCGCCTGGATTGACCTCACGATGTACGTGATGCTCTACCAGCGCGTCCACACCATCCTGGAGCTCACCGCGGCGATCGCCTTCGGGGCCGCGTTCGTGCTCGTGATGGTCGCCGGCGCGCGCCGCGAGCCGCGCACTGTCTTGCCGTTGAAGTCGGTCGCGATGGCTGGCCTGTTCTGGACCTCGGCGATCGTGGCCTTTCCGGGGCTCCGCCTCTGGATGGACGAAAAGCTCCGCCACGTCTGGCTGGAAGAGGCGTACGTCGGGCGGATGCTGTGGCGCTTTCAGATCGCGGAGGCGTTCTTGCAAGATCCGAGGGAGTGGCGGGGGCTCGCCGTCTCGCGGATCGAGCGCTTGCGCAAGCGCTACGACCTCTCGGACGTGAGCCTGCATCCGAAGTACAATCAGCCGCTTCGGGAGCCGCCGGAGTTTTGGGGCAAGCTGCAGAGCCTGCGTGGCGGACAGCAGCGCTACGACATCGTCGTCTACTACATCGACACGCTTCGGCAGGACGTGGCGAACGATCCGAAGACGATGCCGAACGTGGTCTCGTTCTCGGAGAGCGCCCTGGACTTCCAGCGCGCCTATGCGACCGGCTCGGACACGCTGCGCTCACTCCCGGGCCTCACGGGGGGCAACTACGACGTCGGGGCCACGCCGCCGAACGACATTTTGCGGGTGGCGCGCCGAGCCGACTACGAGTCAGTGCTCGTGATCGCCAAGAGCGCCAGTGAATTTCTGGGCAAGCTGCGCCCGGAGTTCCGCTTCGAGCGCACGGTCCCGATCCGTGACTACCCGGAAGATCAGGAAGTGTGGGGCTACGGCGCCCAGCAGCCCACGGCCAAGGCGGTCGTGGACGCGAGCCTCGAGGCGCTCCGTCAGCCGCGCACGCGGCCGCTCCTGCTCTGGATGTTCAACTTCGATCAGCACAACTGGCGCGAGCTCGACGCCGAGTACGTCGAACAATCGATGAAGCGCCACGACGTGACCGACGATCCCGACAAGCTCGCGTACCGTTACCGAGCGGTCGCCGCCGGCATCGACGAGCAGTTCGGCCGCTTCATCTCGACGCTCGAGCACGAGAAGCGTCTCGAGAACACCATCATCCTCTTCGTGTCCGACCACGGGGAAGCCCTCGGCCGCGATGGCTTCTGGGTTCACTCGGTGTTCTTGTGGGAATCGTTGATCCGCGTGCCCCTGCGCATGAAGGTGCCGAAGATCCCGGGGCGTCGCGTCGAGGAGAAGGTGTCGCTCGCGGACGTCGCGCCGACGCTCGCCCGCTTCATGGATCCCACGGCCAGCATGGCCGGCTACCAGGGAGAGGATCTGCTCGGCTACGTGCTGCCCGACCGCCCGCCCCGCCGGAATCCCATCTTCATCGAAGCTGCGTCGAAGGACGTGCTCGTGAGGGTCGGGATGATCCACCCGGTCGAAGACTACAAGCTCGTGCTGTCGCTCGAGGCCTCCTTCCCGGAGCTCTACGACTTGAAGAGTCCCGATCCGGACATGGTCACCGTGACCCGCGAGCAACCGGCGCGTACGCTCGCGGCCTTGCGTGAGCTCGTGCGC
>JAEZYO010000454.1 GCA_023419055.1 Pseudomonadota bacterium
CGGGCGCCACGAGCCACTTTGTTTCGTGGTCGCGGAGCGCCCGGA
This sequence comes from Pseudomonadota bacterium, assembly GCA_023419055.1. The sequence continues at coordinate 46 of JAEZYO010000454.1, forward strand.
GCAACGATTCCGGACTGCTCCAGAGGTCGGGAGCCGCCTTGGTGCGCGGGTCGTGCAGCGCGAGCGCTGCGGAGCGTGAAGGGGCGCCGAACCCGGCCATCACCGCGAAATAGCCGTAGTCGTCGCAGGCGATCGCGAGGCGCCCTCCTTCTTGGCCGACATGTCGGCGTGCGGCCTCTCCGATGGACACTTCTCCGCTGCGATCGGCGAAGCTCGCGACGCTCGCGATGTGGCTTCGCAGCAAGAGCGCCGATGAGACCACGGCCGACACCGCGAGCAGCACGAGCCGCCGCTTCGGGGCGGTGAGCTCGGTGAGCGCCAAACTTCCGAGGTCGCCCGCGAGCACGGCGAGTGCGAACCACAGCGACAGGAGGACGCGCTCCTCGTGATGGGTCGGCGTGCCTCCTCGCAGCTCACCGACGACCGTGAAGACGAGCACGCTGCCGAGCACGATGCCCACGCGCCGATAGCGAGCGCGTTCGGTCGAGCGCGAAGCGAGGAGCGCGGCCGAAGCGAGCACGGCGAGCTCCGGCTCGAAGCGCAAGAGAGCGAGCGGGTACCGGAGCAGTCCCTCGAGGAGCCCCGTGGTCGGCTCGCCGAGAGCAGCTCGGTACGCCGCCACGCGGGCCACGAAGAACCAGGCGTCATGATGCACGAAGACGCCGTGCAACACCCAGAGCAGCATCGCGCCGAGCGCGAGCGCGCTGCATCCCGCGAGCGCTCGCTGCCTGAGGCGCCATGCGTCCACACCGTTCACGATCGCGAACGCGAGCGCCGCCGGCCACGCCTCGTAGCGAGAGAAGCAAGCCACCCCCAGGCACAAGGCACCGAGCGCGCGCCACTCGACTCCGGCCCGACTCAGGGTCGCGGCAGCGAAGAGCAGGAGCGCGGCGGTCGGAGCTTCGGGCACGGTCGCCACGCCGAGCCAGGCCGAGTACGGGAAGGCGGAAGCCAGTACCGCCCCGAAGAGCGCTCCCCAACGTGAAGCACCGAGCAGGCGCGCGGCGGCCCATACCAGGAGCATCGAGAGCACGCCGAGCGTCACCGCGACCGCGCGCGCGACCGCGAGCTCCGAGCCGAAGAGCGCGAAGGCGGTGCCGTAGATCCAGAACGGAACGGGCAGCCAGCTCGTGCCGCTGGGATCGAGCTTCGGCGTCTCCGCGAACGCCTGGGCTATCACGATGCGCGAATAGTCGTCGTCGCTGAGAGCGCGGAAGCCGCTCGCGAGGACGGCGGCGCTCACCGCGAGCTTGGTCAGCGACAAGAGGAGCGCGTCCAGCCAGCACGCGCGCCGTGACGCTCGAATTTCGGCCGACATGCTCGGCCGCGCTCGCGTTACTTCTTTTCCGCCGGAGCGGCGGGAGGCGGCAGCTGCTGCCGCTCCTTCGACTGCTTCTCCGCCGACTGCGTCTCCGCGCGCTTCTGCAGCGCCTCGTCCGTCGACGACGAGAGGTAAGCGAGCGACATGCTGGTGGCGAAGAAGACGCCGGCGGTTGCCCAGGTCGTCTTGGTGAGGAAGTTACCGGCGCCGCGCCCGCCGAACACCTGCTGGGCGCCGCCGCTGCCGAACACGCCGAGCCCTCCAGCCTTGCCCGGCTGGATCAAGATCACGAGGATCAGGAACAGGCACGCGATCACGTGCACGACGACGAGCGGGGTGTGGATGATCTCGGCCATGGCTCGGGCGGGGGATCTACCTCGGCGCAGGCAAAATGTCGAAGAGCCAAGAACGGGAAGCTCCGTCTCGGCTCTTTCTTTTCGCTCGGCCCGAGGATCAATCGGGCCGAGCCTTGTAGCTAATCGTAATGATTAAGGAATCGCCTGGGCGATCTTCGCGAAGCCCGCCGCGTCGAGCGACGCTCCACCCACGAGCGCGCCATCGATGTCCTTCGAACCGAGGAGGCCCGCCGCGTTGTCCGCCTTCACGCTGCCACCGTAGAGGACCGGGGTCTTCTCGGCGAGCTCGGCGCTCTGCGCCGTGAGCCGCTCGCGGATTGCCGCGTGCACCTCTTGCGCCTGCTCGACCGTCGCCACCTTGCCGGTGCCGATCGCCCAAACGGGCTCGTACGCGATGACGCCGAAGCCGGGCTTCTTCGCGAACTCGGCCGAGAAGGCGTCGAGCTGACGGAACACGACCTCGAGCGTCTTGCCGGCTTCGCGCTCGGCGAGCGTCTCACCGATGCAAGCGATCGGGCGGAGACCCGCTGCGATCGCGGCCACGACCTTGTCCTTCACGGACTCGTCCGTCTCGCCGAAGTACTGCCGGCGCTCGCTGTGGCCGAGGATGACCCAGCGACAACCTGCCTCGAGCAGCATGGGCGCGCTCACCTCACCGGTGAAGGCGCCGCTATCCTTCGGGTAGAGGTTCTGCGCCGAGACCTCGACGTTGCTGCCCTCGAGCTCGGACGCGACCGCGGCGAGAGCCGTGAACGGCGGAGCCACGACGACCTTGCCCTTGGTGACGCCCTTGACGGCGTCGCGCACCTCTGCGGCCAGAGCGAGACCCTTGGCCCCGCCGTTGTTGAGTTTCCAGTTGCCGGCGATGATGTACTCGCGTGCCACGTTATTTCCTCTGTTCAGCCCCGCAGGGCCTCTACGCCGGGGAGCTTTCGACCCTCGATGAGCTCGAGCGACGCGCCGCCCCCGGTTGAAATGAAGCCGATCTTCTCGGCTAGACCTTCACCTGCAGCGTGAACGGCCGCGACGCTGTCGCCTCCGCCCACGACCGTGAACCCTTCGGAGTCGGCGAGAGCTCGCGCGATGCCGACGCTCCCTGTCGCGAACGCCGGGTTCTCGAAGAGCCCCATCGGGCCGTTCCAGAACACGGTCTTGGCCTTGCTGACGCGGGCGGCGAACGCCTTCACCGTCTCCGGGCCGATGTCGAGCGCCATGCCGCCGTCCGGCACCGAGCCCACCGAGACCGGCGAGCCGCTCGTCGCGTCGGCGCTCGTCGCGACGACGACGTCGCTCGGGAGGACCAGCGCGACTCGGCGATCGCGAGCCTGCTCGATCAGCGTGCGCCCGCGCGCGAGCCAATCGCTCTCGAGCTTGGACGCCTTCATGTCCACGCCGCGCGCCGCGAGCAGCGTGTTGGCCATCGCGCCGCCGATGCAGATGGCGCTGCACTTGTGCAGCAGGGACTCGATCACCTTGATCTTGTCCGCCACTTTGGCCCCACCCAAGACGGCCACGAACGGACGCTCCGGCGAGTCCGTGACGCGGGCGAGCGCCGTGATCTCGTCGCGCAGCAGGTAGCCCATCCCGCGCTCTCGCGTCGCGCGGGCGAGGCCGTCGATGGAAGCGTGCGCGCGGTGCGAGGAGCCGAACGCGTCGTTCACGTAGACGTCGGTGAAGGCGGCGAGGGCTCGCACGAAGGCTTCCTCGTTCTCCTCTTCCTCCGCGTGGAAGCGCAGGTTCTCGAGCAGCACGACCTGCCCGGGGCGAAGATCGGAGATGACCTTCTTGGCGGCGTCGCCGATGCAGTCGTCCGGCAAGAAGACGTCTTGCTCGATGAGCTCCGCCAGGCGCGCCGCGGCCGGCTCCAAGCTGAGCTCCTGCACGCGCTTGCCGTTGGGCCTTCCGAGGTGCGAAGCGAGGATGACCCGCGCTCCAGCGGAGATGGCCTTCTTGATCGTGGGGAGCGAAGCGCGGATGCGCTCGTCGCTCGTGATGATGCCCGACTTGTCGAGCGGGACGTTGAAGTCGACGCGGATGAAGACGCGCTGATTCTCGAGGCGCAAATCGTCGATCGTGCGGATCCCGTCGAGCATTCCCATGGCGCGTTCGGGCGCGAACCTACCGACGGGTCAGCGCTCGGTCAAGGAAAGTCGGGCCGCCACGCGTCTCGAGGAAGGCTACCCACCAAGAGACGGCCGCCGGAGAGCCCGCTCCATCTCGGGACGCGGTCTCGCCGGCCGAAGCCGTTGCACGCCCGAAACCCGAGGGAGGTCGAGCTACGCGAGGAACGCGCCGAGGCGGCGGAAGCGTTGGTAGCGATCTTCGCGCAGCTCGTCGGGCGAGAGCCGATTCAGCTTCGAGAGGTCCGCGTAGATGGCGCGATCGACCATGGCCGCGGCCTCGTCGTGATCCTGGTGAGCGCCGCCGGGGGGCTCTTCGATGATGGAATCGATGATGCCGAGCTCGAGCAGATTCGGGGCGGTGATCTTGAGCCGCGCGGCGGCCTCGGGGGCGTGCTCGGCGCTCTTCCACAGAATGGCCGCGCAGCCTTCGGGCGTGATCACGGAGTAGTAGCCGAACTCGAGCATCAGAACCCGGTTGCCCATCCCGAGAGCGAGCGCGCCGCCCGAGCCTCCTTCGCCGATCACCGTGGTGACGATCGGCACGCCGAGGCGCGCCATGACCTCGAGGCTCGCGCCGATGGCCTCGCTCTGGCCGCGCTCCTCCGCGCCGATGCCGGGAAACGCGCCCGCGGTGTCCACGAACGTGATCACCGGCAGCCCGAAGCGGTCGGCCATCTCGTACATGCGGATGGCCTTTCGATAACCCTCCGGGTTGGGCATGCCGAAGTTCCGCTGCAGGTTCTCCGCGGTGCCGCGCCCTTTCTGGTGACCTATCACCATCACGCTCTGGCCGTGGTAGCTGCCGATGCCCGCGACGATGGACGAGTCTTCCGCGAAGCGGCGGTCGCCGTGTAGCTCGACGAAGTTCTCGAACAGCCGGTGCACGTAGTCGAGCGTGTAGGGGCGGTTCGGGTGCCGCGAGAGCTGCACCTTCTGCATCGGCGAGAGCTTGGCGAACACGTCGCGCGCGAGGCGCGCCGCCTTCTCCTCCAGACGCTTGAGCTCTGGTGCGAAGCGCTCGTCCGAGCTTGCCAACGCTCGGAGCTCACGCACGCGAGAGACGATTTCAACGACGGGACGTTCGAAAGCGAGGACGTGAGCCATCCAGCGAGACGCGGGACTTTGCCGTCAAACCTCCGCTCTGTCGAGCGCGCAGCCAGCGAAACACGCTGCGAAAGACTTGACGCACCGCAAAGTTCGAAGGGACCTGCGTCGGAGGCGCCTTTGACGCAGCGCTATGACGCGGTGCGCTCGGCGCGTGGAAACTGGTTCAACCGCCTGGTTCGCGTCGTGCCCTGGATGCTCGCGGCGACACGGCGCTGGATCGCGGCGGTCGCGTTACCGTCGTGCTCAATTGCTGGAGCTCGCGCCGATGCTCGCGGGAACTTGAATCGAAGGCGCGAGCCGCGTGACGTTGAAGACGCGGAACGGCTTCTCTTTGCCCTTGAGCTGCGTCGCGGGAAGCTCTTCGACTTCCACCTTGCCGGAGATGACGGCGAGCGTCGCCTCGCTCACCAGCACCTGACCCGCAGCAGCCACGCTGCAGAGCCGCGCGCTCGTGTTCGCGGTATCGCCAATCACCGTGTACGAGAGCGCCTTCGAGCTCCCGATGTACCCCGCGACGAGCGGCCCCGTGTGGATGCCGATGCCGATCGCGAGCGGCAGCTGGTTCTGCTCCACGCGCTTTCTGTTGAAGCGCGCGAGCACCTCCATCTGCTCGAGGGCGCAAGACACCGAGCGCAGCGCGTCGTCCGGATGCGCCACCGGCGCGCCCCACAGCGCCATGATCCCGTCGCCCATGAACTTGTCGAGCGTGCCCTCGTACTTGAACACGGTCTCGACCATGAGCTCGAAGTACTCGTTCAGCATGTCGACGAGGAGCTCGGGGGCGGAGCCTTCGCTCATCGGCGTGAAGCCACGGATGTCGGAGTTGAAGACGGTGCACTGCTTGACGAGCTGACCGCCCTTTTTCACCTCGAGCTCGCCCGAGAGCACGCGCTCCGCCACGTTGGGCGAGAGCAGGCGGCTGAAGCGCTCGCGGTTCACGATCTCCTGCTCGATCTTCTTACCGAGGATGTTGATCTCGATGAACATCGCGGCTTGCGCCGCGATGGCGGTCACGATCTCCATGTCCTTCGGCTGGAAGTTCGCGAGCGTCTCGCTGTCGAGCCAGAGCACGCCCAGGATCTCGTCGTTGTGCAGGAGCGGCGCGACGATGGCGGAGCTGATCCGGTTCAAGATCATGCTCTTGCCTTTGGAGGCGGCGAAATCCATGGCCGCGTCGTGCGTGAGCACGGTCGCGCGCTCCTTGATCACGTGGTTCAAGATCGTCGAGGAGACGGGGATCGGTGCGTCGGTCGCGTCGCGTCGCTGGCTCGCGCCCGGCACGAGCTTCTTCTGCTCGTTCATCAAGAACAGCACGCCGCGATCGGCGCGCACGAACTTGAAGATGGTGAGCAAGATCTTGTTCAAGAGGCTCGGCAGATCGCGCTCGAGCGCGATTTCGCGCGACAGCTCGTGCGACATGCGCAACCGCTCGTAGTCGGCGGAGAGTTGCTGCGCGTTGCTCGCCAGCTGGTCGTAAGGCAGAAAGCCCTTCTGCGTCGCCGCGATCTGGTTACCGATCGCGCGCGCCTTGTCCGTCACGTCGACGCGCGTCGCGTTGCCGCTCGATGGCGGCGGCTCGGCCGGCGGTGGGTACGGGTAGCCGCCCGCTGGCGCCGTGGGCGGAGGCGTGCCGTAGCCAGGGTTCTGGACCGGCGCGTGACTTGCGTAGCCAGGGCCTGGATGCGGCGAGAAACCACCAAATCCGGCGCCTTGGGGGAGGCTTTGCGGCGGCTGACCGCCCCACTGCTGCGCGCCGCCCTGCGGCGGTGCGGAGAACGCGCCGTAGGCGGCTGGGGGGAGCGGACGGCCCGAACCGTCGTCGTAGCGGGCGCGCGTGCCGCCGAGCGCGATGTCGTCACCATGACGGAGCTCACGCTCGCCCTGAACGCGTTCGCCGTTGATGTACGTGCCGTTCAAACTGCCGAGGTCGCGAAGCACGTAGCTTGGGCCGCGGCGTTCAATCAGGCAGTGCTCTTTGGAAACAATCTTGTCGAGCAACTGAATGGTGTTGCTCGGATGGCGGCCCATGGAATTGAAGTCACGCAGTTCGACGACCTGCTGACCTTCGGGCGTTGCAAGCACGATACGCGCCATGCCAGCCGAAAAGGCTAGCTTTGCCTGACGACCGGTACAAGCCCGCTACCTTCGGTTGGCCAAAATTTCTCTCCTCCCACCTTGGTTTCCGGAGAGAGTGGTTGAGGGTGGTAACCCATCGCCAAGGGACCGGCCGTCCGCCAAGTACGGCGCTTCGGCGAGCGCCGGCGCGGTGCGTACGAAACGACGTGAGCGTCGAGCATGGCGAAACGCGCGGCGGATCCCGATGGGGAAAAGGAAGCCAAAAACCAGAAATCGGCGCGCGTGGTTGAAGCTTAAGATCCCGGTGCTGGGGTGGTAGCCTCGCGCCCGTGGGCACGCACCTTCTGGCGATCGATCAGGGCACGACCGGATCCACTGCGCTCGTGATGAGCACCGACGGCCGGACGTTGGGCCGGCATACGGCCGACTTTCCACAACACTTCCCCGAGCCCGGCTGGGTAGAACACGACCCGGAAGAGATTTGGGAAAGCGTGCGTGTGTCGGTCTCGGAGGCCCTCCGCGCGGCGGGCGTCGGGGGCGATTCGATCGCCGCCATCGGCATCACGAACCAGCGCGAGACCACGCTCGTTTGGGAGCGAACGAGCCATCGAGCGATTGCTCGCGCGATCGTTTGGCAGGATCGCCGTACGGCGCCGCGTTGCGCCGAGCTCCGCGCCGCGGGTGAAGAAGGCAGGGTGCGAAGGACCACCGGGCTCGTGCTCGATCCTTACTTCGCGGGGACGAAGATCGATTGGCTGCTCGAGCACGTTCCCGGCGCACGCGCTCGCGCGGAGAACGGCGAGCTCTGCTTCGGGACGATCGACGCCTTCCTCGTCTCGAGACTCTCCGGCGGTGAGGAGCACGTCACCGACGTGACGAATGCGTCCCGAACGCTGCTCATGAATCTGCGCTCGTGCGAGTGGGACCCGGAGATGTGCCGACTCTTTCGCGTGCCGAGCGCGCTTCTACCCCGCATCGTTCCGAGCGCGGGCTCGATCGCGCGTACCCGCGGGCTGTCGTTCCTTCCGGACGGCATCTCCATTTCCGGTATCGCAGGCGACCAACACGCGGCGCTCTTCGGGCAAGCGTGCTTCGATCCAGGCGACGCGAAGTGCACCTACGGGACGGGCGCGTTTCTTCTCGTGAATACGGGGAACGAGGTGGTCGAGAGTCGCTTCGGACTGCTGAGCACCCCCGCTTGGAAGATCGGCGATCGAGTCACCTACGCGCTCGAGGGCAGCGTGTTCATCGCCGGCGCAGCGGTGCAGTGGCTGCGTGACGGGCTCGGAATCGTCCAGGCTGCTTCCGAAATCGAAGCGCTGGCGCGATCGGTCTCCTCGTCGGAAGGTGTCGTCTTCGTCCCCGCGCTCGCCGGCCTGGGGGCGCCGTACTGGGATCCCGACGCACGCGGTCTCTTCGCCGGGTTGACGAGAGGTACGACGCGCGCCCACCTGGCGCGCGCGACGCTCGAGGCCATCGCCTTTCAAGTGGCGGATGTCGTCCGCGCGATGAGCGACGACCTCGGGCGGCCCGTCGAGCGGATGAGGGTCGACGGTGGCGCGGCGGCCAACGATCTCTTGCTCGAATTCCAGAGCAGCATCGCAGACTTGTCGGTCGAGCGGCCGAGCGAGCTCGAGTCCACGGCGCGCGGCGCGGCGATGCTCGCCGGCGTGGGAGCCGGCCTATTTCGGAGCGGCGCCGAGGCGGCCGAAATGATCCACGTCGAGCGAAGTTTTGCGCCCGGGTTCACTTCGGCCGAGCGACAAGCCGCCCTGGCCCGCTGGTCCGACGCGGTGAGGCGCACCCGAAGCGCCCAGCCCTAGCCACTCGGCGGACCTTCGCGGGAAGAAGGCGCTCATCAAATCGAGCGCGGACCGATTGCGATCCGCGACTTAAGGCATACTGTGATCGAACTGGGCGTTCTCGAGCTTTGGACCTAGGAGATTAAGAAGATGGCCGATTCGGACAAGGGCGGGGGAACCCAGGCGTTGCGTGACGTGCCCATCGACTGGGAAGCGCTCGAGGACGCCTTCGAGAACAACGCTCCTGAAGTCCACAGCTACTTGCACCTCGGCAGTGGTGAGGTTCTTCGCGTCGTGGACGGGATCGCCGATCCCGAGATGCACGCGCGTATCGCTTCGGACGGCGGATACTTGCGGATCGAGCCGGTGAGCTCTCGCGAACAGTATCGCTGGATGGAACGCTTCATTCCGATGGTGGAGGAACCGAACCTCCGCAATCAGCTGAGTCAAGCGATCGACGGCAAGGGCGCGTTTCGGCGCTTCAAGGACGTGCTCATGGCGTTCGGGCCGGAGCGCGAGCGCTGGTTCGCATTCCGCAGCGAACGGCTGCGCGTCTTCATGGAAGCGTGGCTCACGGCGCACGGGCTCCGCCCGGTGGCGCGCACCGCGTGGACGGGCGAGCCGCGTAAAGAGGTGCAACCCATCTCGCAAGATCTCTTGAGCGGACGCAGGAGCCGGAGCGCGGACCTCTTGCGCAAGCAGCTCAAGGAGATCGCGGAGACCCTGAGCGCGCGTGATCTCGAGAAGGTCGCGGCGTTCGCCGAGTTCGTCAAGGCGCGCCGCGCGGCGCGGACCTTCGCTCACCGCTTCGAAGCTGGGGCGGCCGAGGAAGGTGAGGCCGACAGCGAAGGCGAACCCGAGGGCGTCGAGGTCGAGGCACCGAGCGCCCCCGAGCAGCACGACGATGAGACGCCGTCGTCTCGGCGCCGCACCGCCGCTCGCTGAGAGCGGATGCGCCGGCCTTTCCTCGCTCTCGCCCTACTGACCGCGCTCGCTGCGCTCGGCTTCGGCCAATCCGCTCGCGCCGAGCCGGTCGCGGTCGATCGCGTCGCGGTGCGCTTTACGGCGCCAGAGCTCGGCGGCGCTCGCTCTCCGCGTTTCGTGTTCGAACGCATGCTCGCCTTCGAGGCGAGGATCGCCGCGCTCGAGGCCGGTGAGCGCGGCGGGTACCGCGAGCGCCACGTCTCCGCGGCCCTCGAGCGTCACGTCGCGGAGACGCTGCTCGCGAGCCTTCGCATCGAGCCGGAGGTGCCCGGTGACGTGATCACCCGCCAGGCAGGGCTCGCCCGCAAGCGCCTCGAGGAGCGCGTGGGCGGCGCCTCGGTGCTCGTCTCCGCGGCGCGCAGCGAGGGCATCAGCGAGCGCGAGCTGCTCGGTTTGTTCCGGCGTCAGGCGCGCGCGAGCCTCTACCTCGATCGCATGGTCGCTCCGATGCTCGAACCGAGCAACGCCGAGCTCAGCGCGCTGCACCGCTCGGCGCGCACTCCCTTCAGCGGCGCGCCGTTCGAGTCCGTTCAGCCGGGCTTGAAGCGCTGGTTCATCTCCACGCGGCTCGCCGAGGCGCTCCAGAACTACTACCAGAACGCGCGCTCGCGCCTCGACGTCGTGATCCTCTCCTTGCCGAGTCAGGGCGAGTAATTTCTCGAGGAAATACTCGCGTCGCCCGAATAAACGAACGCTGCTAGCTTCGTCCGGAACGCCATGTCGGAGGAGCGGGCTCACCGGACGGTGGAGGAGCGCACGGCGCTCGGACGGGAGGCGCGAAAGACCGTGCCGCGAAGATCGCACGTCTTCGACGCGAGTCGCCGCGTCGCCGATCCTCTTTCGATCATCGAAGGGCAGAACGCGACTCGGGTGCAGGCCCTCGTCCCGGTGCGGCACAGTCGCATGGGTGTAAGCCCGTTCACCTTTTATCGCGGCGCAGCGGCGGTGATGGCAGCCGACCTCTCTCGGTACCAGAACACCGGAATCGAAGTGCAGCTCGGCGGGGACGCGCACGTCCTGAACTTCGGTGTTTTCGCCTCGCCGGAGCGGCGCCTGCTCTTCGACATGAACGATTTCGACGAGACGCTGCGAGGGCCGTTCGAGTGGGACCTCAAGCGCTTGGTCGCGAGCATCGTGCTGGCGCATCGGGAGCGCGGGTTCTCGCAGGCCTCGGCCGAAGACGCGGTGCTCGGCGCGGTGCGCTCGTACCGCGGGCACATCGACGAGTACGCCGAGATGTGTGAAATCGAGATCTGGTACGCGCAGGTGTCCGCGGAGGATCTGATGTCCGCGATGCCGCGCGATGGGGAAAAGCACTGGTGTCAGGGGCACCATCATGAAAGCGTCCCCGGCCTCTTTCGGTTTGCCCAACCCTGGCAGGGCAAGCTGCGCATCAAGACGCAAGCCCCGCTCGTACAAGGCCTGGACGGGCCCGAGACGGAGGCTCACGTCAGAGAGCTCGTCGAGGATTATCGGAAGACGCTCTGGCCGAGCCGCCGCATCCTGTTCGACCGGTATCACTTCGTCAGCGGCGCGCACAAAGTGGTGGGCGTCGGGAGCGTCGGGACGCGTTGCTACATGGCCCTCATGATGGGGCGGGACCAGAACGACCCACTGTTTTTGCAGATCAAGGAGGCGATGCCCTCCGTGCTCGAATCGTACTTCTCGCGGAGCGAGTTCCAGAACCACGGTGAGCGAGTCGTCCTCGGCCAGCGCTTGACCCAGGCCGCGAGTGACGTGTTCTTGGGTTGGGTGCGCGGGCGAGACGGCTGCCACTATTACCTGCGCCAACTCAGAGACTGGAAGGCGTCGGTCGAGATGGAGGGCGTGGACGAGCGGACCCTCGCGGTCTACGGCGAGACGTGCGCCTGGGCGCTCGCTCGAGGACACGCTCGCACCGGCGACGCGCTTCAAATCAGCTCGTATATCGGTCACGGCGACAACTTCGCTCGAGCGTTGCTCGACTTCGCTCGCGGCTACGCGGACCAGACGGAGCGTGACTTCGACGTCTTCGCCAAGGCGCTCGCGAGCGGGCGCCTCCAAGCTTTCTCGGGGATTTGACGCGCTTTTCGCCGGCTCGAGGGCGCTTTCGGAACGAGATTTGCACGGCATCCGGGGATGACGAGGCGAAAAAGCATCCGGGGGGAGCTCGCGTTCGCTGCGCTCGTCGCTGTCGGCGCCGCGAATGCTTGCAGCAAACCTGCCGTCGTGGAACCCGCGAGGGTTGCCGAGGCATCGCCTGCCGAGCGAGCGCGCATCCGTGAAGCGCAGCGCGAGCTCGACCGTGCTCGCGACGGCCTCGCTCGCGCTGAGGTCGCGGAAGCCGAGGGCGACGAGTTTCGGAGTACGGTGACGGAAGAGCGGGACAGAGCCGAGAGCTACTACTCGGCTGCGACCCGTTCGGCCGAGCTCGGACAGAATACGCGCGACGCGAACCTCGCGACGAGCATCGAGCGCCGGCAGGACGGGGCGCGCCTGGAACGCGAGGAGTTCGACGAAAAGGCGCGCTTCGCCGAGGACCTGGTCGAGCTCCGCCAAAAGGAGCGAGCGCTCGCCGAAGCCGACGTGAAGCTGCAAGAGACATTGGTCGAGCGGGCCAAATTCGACGCCGCCGCGCAGGCCGGAGACGCCGAAGGGCTCGAGCGAGCGGACTTCATCCGCGCAGAAGAAGAGGCCCGCGTGCAGTTCGCCGAGGCTCAGCGAGAGGCCGCGGAGGCGCGGCTCCGTTCGGACGAGAGCCAGAAGGCTTGGTTGCGGGCTCGCAACCTCAGGCTCGACAGCGGAGCGAGGTAGCCGTCGACTACCAGCGGACCGTCACGCTCGGGGGCTGTACCTCCGCGTCGGCGTGAGCCAGGTCCACGGTCACCTTGACGGCTGCCGACCCGTGCTTTTGCGACTTGAGGTCGAGCCCTGGCGCCTTGGAGACGTCGGCGTGCGGCGTGATCTGCTCGGCTCGAAGCGCGCGCACGACCTCTGGTGGCCCGACCACGGTCACGTCGACGGTGCGAGGCATGAGCGTGGCGCTCGAGAGACCGAGCACCTCGACCGGGCGATTCTGGAACTTCGCCTCGACCACCCGGCGCGCGACGGTCACGGTGACGCTGGCCGCAGGCGGGCCGATGTAGCGCACGCGAGACGGAGGCGCGTCGATGGAGATCCGGCGCTTGTGGACGCCCTCGCTCAGGCCCGAGACGTCGAACGGCGCGAGCCGCGCGAACTGCATCACTTCCACCAGGCTGGCCGGGCCGCGCACGGTCATCTGCTTGGGATCGACCTCCGGCTCGCCCTTCACCACGTAGCCTTCGGCGGGCTGCCCCGTGATCGACGCTTGCACCGGGATCTGGCGTGCGATCACGTCTTCCCACTCGAGGTCGATGCTCGGGGGATCGATCATGCTGACGCTGATGTCCGGCGGGAGCGAGAACATGGATTCGTCGAACACGACCTGCTCGGCGGACGCGCTCCGGAGGTCGATCTCGACGGGGGGGACGCCAGACTGCACCAGCCGCTCGATGGCGCGCCCCTGACCTCGCAGCGTCACGTGAATGCTCGCGGGGATCTGCGTCATGAGCTCCCGCTGCGAGCCCTCGGGTGGGGGGCGCATGACGACGGCCACGGGGATCGTGCGCTGCTGCTCCTCTTGCTGGCCGTACATGAAGACGAAGAGGCCCACGGCGAAGGTGAAGGAGAGCACCTTGAGACCGATGTTCTCCGTGAATGCTTCGCGCAGGAAGCGCAGCGTCGACTCGAGGAACGCCGAATTCAATCGTTACCCCCGTCGCTCGGCGTGTCGCGGTCGCGCGACTCGCCTTCCTGACCGATGCCGGCGAGCGGCTTTCCGGCGACCGGAGTGCGGATGGGAGCCGCTGGGTTCACGCCCCCCGGGGGCGGGGTGCCCGCACCATGCGGAGCAGGGGCAGCCTGGCGGAGGGGCGGGGGCGGCTCGCTCGCGGGGCGGCGCCGTGAAGTGGGCGCTACCTCCATTTGTTCGGCGACCAAGCTGATACGAGGGTGTGCGAGATCCGGATCGGAGCGCCGCCCTTTGCCCTCCTGCTCGCGAGCGCGGGCGCTCGTGGGAGACTCGACCGGAGCCGGCGACTCGGCGCGGACCTTCGGGGCCTTGCGGGCGCTCTTTCGAACCTTGGGGCTGAAGATGGCTTCCAGCATGCTGCGGAGCTTCGGGCCGTCGAGGTTGGTCGCGATGTTGCCGTTGAAGCAGAAGCTGATGGTGCCGCGCTCCTCGCTCACGATCACGACCACGGCGTCCGTCTCCTCCGTGATGCCGAGCGCGGCGCGGTGACGCGAGCCGAAGCTCGGGTCGACGACTCGACCCTCGGGCATGGGGAAGAACACGCCCGCCTTGGCGATGCGCAGGTTACGAATGATGACCGAGCCGTCGTGGAGCTTGTTCACGCCTTCGGGGATGAACAAGGAAACCAAGAGCTCGCGCGAGACCTGGGCGTCCAGATCGTGCCCTTTGTGCTGACCCACGAACTCGTCGAGGTTCGCGTCTTGCTCGAACGTGATGAGCGCGCCGATGCGGTGACGAGCGAGCTCCGTGGCGGCCTCGACCACCTCGTCGATCACCTTGGACTCCTGCGCTCGCGCGAAGCTCGAGAACCAGGCGCGGCTGCCGACGCGCTGCAGCCCGCGGCGGATGTCGTTCTGGAACACCACCACGATGATGAGGATCATGCTCGAGATCAGCGCGCCCATGATCGTGAGCACGGTCACGAGCTCGAGGACGCGCGCGACCACGTACAGCACGAACACCATGCCGAGGCCCATGCCCACCTGCATGGCGCGCGTACCGCGCAGCACGAGCAGCGCGCGGTAGACGATGTAGTAGACGAGGAAGATGTCCAGGCCGTCGCGAAGGAGCTGCAGGATGGTGCGGCTCTCGAGGTAGAGCTTCAGGGCCTCAAGCACGCGGGCGCCCGACCCTTTCGCTCGACTCGCCGTCGGCCGCCTCGAACTCTCGCTTCACCCTGAGGGCTTGCCTCACCGCCGCGACGTCGTGCACGCGGAGCACGTGCGCGCCGCGCTGGACGGCGAGCAGGCAAGCCGCGACGGTGCCCCCCAAGCGGCCCTCGGGCGGAGAGCCGTCGAGCGCGCCGATGAAGGACTTGCGGCTCGGCCCCACGACGACGGGCACGCCCTCCGCGACGAGCTCGGGGAGGCGCCGCAGGAGCTCCCAGGACTGGCGCGCGTTCTTCGCGAAGCCGATGCCCGGATCGAGCCACACTTGCTCGCGCGCAAGGCCTGCCTCGATGGCGCGGTCACGAGCGGAGCGCCACTCCCGGAGCACGTCCGCGACGACGTCACCGTAGGCGTCCTCGGCGTACACCGAGAACCCCTTCATGTCCGCCATCGAGCCGCGCGCGTGCATGAGAACCAGGTCAGCCTGGTACCGAGCGGTCACTCGGGCAAGCTCTGGATCGCTCAAGCAGGAAACATCGTTCACCACGTGCGCCCCTAGGCCGAGCATGCGGTCGGCCACCTCCGGGCTCGTGGTGTCGATCGAGACCTTGACACCCGCCTCGACGGCTCGCCGGACCGCGGGCTCGATGCGGGCCACCTGCTCCTCGGCGGGCACCGGCGCGGACCCGGGGCGCGATGACTCGCCGCCGATGTCGATGATATCGGCGCCCTCGGCCACCAGGGTCTCCACTTGACGCGCCGCGCTGGCCTCGTCGGAGTAGCGCCCCCCGTCGTAGAACGAATCGGGCGTCACGTTGAGGACACCCATGAGAGCGGCAGAGCGCTCCCGGCAGATCCTCAGCACGAAATGTGCGCCCACAGTTAGCCCCTAGCAACGATGCCTCTTTTGCGCAAGCTTGCTCACCTCGCGTCTCCCGGGCGCGACTCCGGCGTGACTTCGAGCTAGCGTGAGCCGCGTCCGAGGCCCTCGGGTTTCGGCACGAGCCTTCACCATGTTGCGAACGCGCGTACGCGCCGGAATCGTCGCCGGCCTCGTGATGAGTCTGGTTTTCGCCCTGGTGCTCACGCTCGTGCACGTGGCCGATCGCTTTGCCTTCAAAGTGGCGCTCGAGCAGCCCGCGCCGGTCACGCTGCGCGTGCCCTACGGTCCGCGGCTCGTGCGCGAGATGAAGACGCGGCGCGCCGAGCTTCGTTATGTGCACGAGCGACTGTTGGTACCCAAAGGGACCCTGCTTCGCCCGAACCAGCGCGAGCACGTCGCCGCGGTGGCGTACGAGGCCGCCCAGCGCCCGCCGAGCGGCAGCCGCATCCGCGGAACGATCGTCATCCTTTTCACTCTGGCGTTCGCGCTGGTCGCGTACTTACGGAAGTTCGGGCAGAGCCGGCTCCGCCTCCTCCGCACGCAGATCGGGCTCCTCGCTGGGATGGGGTTGCTCGCGATCGCCGCCAAGGCGCTGCTCCTTTTCACGAACCTGCCGGAATACTGGATTCCGATCGCGACGGTCCCGCTCTGGGTCGCGGCCAGCTTCGACCGCCGGACGGCGATGCTGGTGACGGTCGTGTTGGCGTTCGTCGTCGCGAGCTTTCAGGGCTTCGACGTCATGCTGCTCTGCTCGCTCCTGAGCGCAGGAATGGCGGCGGTCATGCTGTTCCTCGACCGAAAACGGCCGGTTCATCTGCTCCTCGCCGGCACGCTCGGCGGGATCGTTTCTGCGGCCCTCTTCATCGCCATCGTCTGGACCTTCGAGGGTGGCTTCAATCTTTCGGGCGATCTGTCCGCCCCGTCGCGCTCCGTGCTGGTCGGATGTGTGGGAGGCGGACTCCTGAGCGGCATCCTGGCCGTGCTGCTGCGCTCACCAGCGGAGCGGCTCCTCGGTCACGTGTCTCGCGAGCGCTTGTTGGACCTCGCCGACCTCGAACAGCCGCTTCTGCAGAAGCTCGCTCGCGAGGCGCCCGGGACCTACGAGCACTCCCGCGCCATGGCAAACCTCGCCGAGCAGGCGGCGAGCGCCATCGGCGCCGACGCCCTCCTCACGCGCATCGGCGCCTACTATCACGACCTCGGTAAGTCCGCGCAGGCGAAGTACTTCGTCGAGAACCTCGGTCCCGGTGAGCGCTCGCCGCACGAGGAGCTCGAGCCCGACGTGAGCGCCGACGCCATCATGGCGCACGTCGTGATCGGTACGAAGATTTTGCGCGACGGGGGCATCCCCGAGCCGGTCGTGGAGTTCTCGTACACGCACCACGGTACGCAGGTGGTCGAGTTTTTCTGGAACAAGTGCCAGCAGCAGGGGAACCCCAAGAACCTCGACGCCTCCTACTTCCGCTACCCCGGGATGAAGCCGCAAACGAAGGAGACGGCCATCCTCATGCTGGTCGACTCGATCGAGGCGGCGTCACGCACCATCGACAACCCGAGCCTCCAGGAGTTCGAGGCCATGATCGAGCGCATCGTCTTCACCAAGCTCAAGCAAGGGCAGCTCGACGAGTGCGGGCTCGACCTCCGCGACCTGCGCGTGGTCTCGCGACGCATGGCCGAGGCGCTCGTCAACATGCACCACCACCGCATCAAGTATCAGTGGCAGGTGAGGCAGGCGGAACAGTTCGGGGTGCCGTCCGGCGCGCTCCGCGAGAGCAGCAGCAACTTGCCTGCGGCAAAGGCCGCGGCAACGAGTGGCGGCCACGAAGGTCACGGCCCGGGCTGTTGAGGGCGGCGCTCAGGGGTTCTCGGCGAGCCTGAGCACGCTGCCGGTCGTCATGACCCAGTAGTTCAAGCCGTCGTTCTTGAGCCCCACGACGTCGAGCACGGCGTTCTGTCCGGAGACGGCATAGGTGCCCTGGGGGCTCGCCCCCTGCACGTCGGGCAACCAAGTGTTACCGACCGCGTAGCAGGTCTGACCGTTCGGCAGGTAGCTCAGCAGCGCCGGCTGGTTCGCCGTGCCATTCCCGAGCAGCGTGTTGCCGCCCGGATCGCCGAGCTTCCCGAGGTCGCACGTCATGTCGTTACTGACGCGGATGCCAGCCTGTCCACTCCCCGATATGATCGAGTCGCGCAGCTTGAAGCTCGAGGGGAAGGTGTCGGAGAAATAGATCCCGAACTGCAGGCTGTCGACGATCTGCGTGTCGGTGATCACCACGTCCGCGCCGCGGCGGAGCTCGATCTGCCCGCCCACCGGCTTGCTGTCCTCGATCACGCTCTGCTCGATGGTCAGCGAAACGTTGCCCGGATCGCCGGCCGTGTTCGCGATCAACGCCCAGGAGCCGGCGTTCGAGAGCGTCGAGCTCTCGATGCGGATCGTCGGCGCGTCGAAGGTGCTGATGTGGGCCCAATACGAGTTCGAGAGCGTCGCGTCGTTCAGGACGAGCTCGGACTCGAGGTGGAGCTCGATGTTGCACTGCGCGGGCGTCACGGTCCCGTCGATGGTCGTGCCGTCGAGCAGGCTGACCTTGGCCGCGTCCGTCGCGAAGATGACCTCGCCCGCGCTGTCGGCGATCTCGACGCCGCTCAGCGTGAGCTCGGCGTCATCCGTCAGGTGGAAGATGCCGCGCGATTGTCCCGCGCCCTTCACCTCTTCCAAGCTCCCGCCATCCACGAGGAGCGTCGCCGAGCCCTCGAGGCTCGCGAAGTAGAAGCCGTTCGAGACGTAGCTCTCGACGGCGCCGGGCGTCAGCGTGGCCGCGACCGTCCCCGAGAACTCGAGCGGCGAGGCGGTAGGTTCGGTGAAGTCCTCGAGTTGGAGCCCGGAGATCTCGAGCTCACCGGACGAGGCGCGGACGGCGGTCTTGAAGGTCTGGAACCTGACATCGCGAATCGCTCCTCCGCCCTCGAACTCGAGCGCCACGCTGCTCGCCGCGCTCGCGCCCGCGAGCACGGCTTCCCCCGGGTTCTCCGCCATGAGGGTGACCCCTGCCGGAATCGAGATGGGCTCGAGCGTCGCGAAGCTCGGCTGAGTGGTCTCGTCGAACGTGCCGTCGAGCAGGTGAATGCGGTCGTTCGCCTGCGCGATGCTCGCGGCGTGCGCGACGGTGAGGAACGGTTCCTCCTCCGTGCCCGCTGCTTCATCCGAGCCGGTGGGGCTCACGTACAGGTCATTGCCGGCGGGTTCTGCGCCGCCACCTTCGCCGCCGCTGCCGGCTCCGTTCTCGGTGCCTCCGCTCCCGGTCCCTCCGCTCGCGTCCTCTCCGCCAGTGGCGCCGCTGCCGTCTTCACCCCCGGTGGCGCCGCTGCCGGTCTCGCCGCCGCTCGCGTCGTCTCCGCCCTCTCCACCTGCGCCTCTGGGCTTGCTCTCTTTGGTCGAGTCACCGCTCCCACAGGCGGAGATCAAAAAGGTGCCGCAGACCACAGCCAGGACCGCTCCGATAACCCTCATGTGCCGGAGAGTCGGCGGGTGACTCGACGTCAAGCGACGCCGTGGAGCAGTCTCAAAC
>JAEZYO010000476.1 GCA_023419055.1 Pseudomonadota bacterium
CCGCTGAAGGGCATGAGCCAGATCAGGTTGTTCAGGCCCTTCGTGTTCGTGAAGTAGTCGTACATGTACTGCCAGAGCGAGATGAACTGCGCTCCGGTGCCCTTGCTCCACCAGAACCAGCCGTCGGGCTGCACCTCGTGGAACGGAGCCCACAGCACGGCCACGTTCGCGTCTTGAAGCTCCTTGAGCTCGGCGGCGGCGTAGTCGAGCTTCGAGACGAACGAGGTGTTGAGCGCAGTGCCCGCCTGCAAGACCTGCGCGAAGAACTGCGCCTTGTCTCCGGGGATGTTCGCCTTCGAGTTCTCGTAAGTATCCGGCGTCCCGGGGAGGCCCATGTGGTAGCGGATCATGGTGATGCCGCCCGCGTTCCACCAAGCCTTGGCGCGATCGGTCGTGCCGTCGGGGTAGAGGTAGTCACCCCCGAGGATGGCCGGGTACTTGCCGGTCTGGGTGTTGATCCACGCGGGATCGCCGGCGGGGTTGTCCCAGCTCATCTCTTGCTGGCCGGAGATGACGTGATTTCCGTACTGGCCGTAGAGGTAGCAAAGGAGCTTCTTGGCCTGTGGGCTGGCGTTGGGGTTGACCGGATCGACTCCACACTCCGAGGTGCCCGAGCCGCCGCTTCCGCCGCTTCCGCCACTCGTGCCACCGGAGCCCGAGCTACCACCCGCGCCGCTCGGAGTGCAGCGGCCGCACGAGAGATCGCAGAACTCGGCCATCCAGGCTTCGCCGCACTTGTCCCAGCCGGCTTGCTCGGCGCACGTGTACTGATCGTCGGGCGGAATATCGGTGCAGTTTTGAGTGCCCGTGCCACCAGAGCCCGTCCCTCCGGTACCGGTTCCAGCAGAGCCGCCCGCGCTCGGGCCACCACCCGCCCCGGTGCCGCCGCTTCCGCCCTGGCAAACCCCGGCCACGCAGCTCGCCCCCTGAGCGCACGGGCGCCCGCAGCTCCCACAGTGAGCGGGGTCGCTCTGAAGGTCGGTACAGCTCGAGCCGCACTGAGTGAGGCCGTTGTCGCAGGCGCCCTTGCAGGCGCTGAGCGAGCAGACCTCGCCGACCGCGCAGCTTACGCCGCAAGCCCCACAGTTTTGCGCGCTGCTGGCGGTATCCACGCAAAGTCCCCCGCAACGCTCTTGGCCGGCGCCACAGCTCCCGGCCCCGCTGCCTCCGGCGCCGCTGGCTCCGGGCTCCGGATCGCTGCTCGAGCAGCTCAGGGCCAGGAGGACGGTCATGGATGAGAAGACGGGGCAAGCGACAGCGCGGAGATTCATGAATCAGACTACTGACGCCGATCCTCTGAATTTGAGGTCACGTTCCGTTGCGGCGCCCTTTTTGTGGTCGAGCTGCCAAGTTCGGGGCGACAGAGAAAAGTCTCGCGCGCGGTATCCTTCGCGAGCCCGGCTGCGTCCTTCGAGCATGACCATCCCCCGCGACCCTCTGAATCAGCTGTCCGAAACCGTCAAAGACTCCTGGCATCGCTTTCTGGACGTCTACGAGCCGCTCCGCCCGGAGGTTTACCGCTACTGCCGCTACCTCACGCGGAGCCCCTGGGACGCCGACGACCTCGCTCAGGACGCGATGGCCAAAGCGTTCGTCACCCTGGGATGCATGGCCGGAGCTCCCGCGAACCCTCGAGCCTGGCTGTTCCGAGTGGCGTCCAACCTCTGGATCGATCGCGTCCGGCGAAGGCGCGAAGAGCCGGTCGAGCACCCGGAGCGCGCCCTTCGAGGCACGGCTGCGAGCGCTTCGGAGCCGCAAGCGTCGCGCGAGGCGGCAGTGACGTTGCTCGCCACGCTGTCGCCTCAAGAGCGAGCGGCGCTCGTGCTGAAAGACGTGTTCGACCTCAGCCTTTCGGAGGTGGCAGAGGCGCTCGCCACGACGGAAGGGGCTATCAAGACCGCCCTTCACCGCGCGCGCGGCAAGCTCGCGGACCCGGAGGCGCCCGAAGCGCAAGAGAGCAAACTCCCCAAGCCCGCCGCTCTCGACGAGTTCTGCGACGCCTTCAAAGCGCAAGATCTCGATCGACTGACCGCGCTCCTCCTCGACACGACCAGCATCGAGGTGGTGGGAGTTCACACCGAGTACGGAGGCAAGGCGGCGCGGCAGGGAGTGTTCCAGGGCCTGCTCTACGGAAGTCGGCACCTGGCCGAAGGCAAGGGCATCGATCCGAAGTACCAGCAGCGCGCCTTGCCCGAGGTGCCGCGGCCCGAGCTCCGGTTCCACCGTGGTGAGTGGCTCGTCTTGCTCTGGTACGCGCACGAGGACGGCGAGGCGGTGCGCGGCTTCGTGCGCATCGAGCTCGACGGCGAGAAGATCTCCGCGATGCGAAACTACTTCTACACGCCCGACGTGCTCGAAGAGGTGTGCCGTGAGCTCGGTGTCCCGGTGCGCCTGAACGGGTACCGCTACTGGTGATCGTCGCGGGGGCGCTCTAGGCTGCGTCAGGACGATGAGTCGGCAGCTTTTCGAACGGACGCTCGAGCACGCCAGCGCCTACCTCGAGGGATTGAGCGAGCGCCCGGTGCGCTCGCTCGAAGGTTTCTCCGAGGTCTCGGAAGGGCTCGCGGCGCCCTTGCCCGAGGAGGGGGCGAGCGAGCTCCAGGTCGTCGAGGCTCTCGCCGACATCGGCCGTCGAGGCACGGTGGCGAGCGCGGGCCCCCGCTACTTCGGGTTCGTGACGGGCGGCTCACTGCCGGCGGCGCTCTCCGCTGACTGGCTTGCGAGCACCTGGGACCAGAACGCGGCCATGTCCGTGATGAGCCCGGCGGCGAGCGCGGTCGAGGCCGTGGCGCTCGGCTGGGTGCGCGAGCTCCTCGGGCTGCCCGCGACAGCGTCGGGGGGCATCGTCACCGGTTGCTCGATGGCAAACTTCGTCGCGCTCTCGGCTGCGCGCCACCATTTGCTCGAGAGGCTCGGGTGGGACGTGGAGAGCCAGGGCCTGTTCGGAGCGCCGCGAGTGCGCGTGCTCGCCGGCGCGGAACGTCACGCCAGCGTCGACACGGCGCTCCGTTACGCGGGGTTCGGCACGAACGGGACCGAGCTCGTGGACGCTGACGAAAACGGCGCGATGCGACCCGATGCGCTCGAGTCACTACTGAGCGATGGCTCATCGCCGACCATCGTTTGCGCCCAGGCCGGCAACGTGAACACGGGAGCTTGTGACGCCCTCGCCGTGATCGCCGAGCTCTGCCGCTCGCGTCACGCCTGGCTGCACGTGGACGGAGCTTTCGGGCTCTGGGCCGCGGCGAGTGAACGCACTCGGCCGCTCGTGCGAGGCGTCGAGCTTTGCGATTCCTGGGCCACCGACGGGCACAAGTGGCTGAACGTGCCTTACGACTCGGGCTTCGTCTTCTGCGCTCACCCCGAAGCGCACCGCGCCGCCTTCGGCTCCAGCGCCGCTTACTACGTGAAGGACGCCGGGAGAGACGGGATGGATTGGGTGCCCGAAGCGTCGCGTCGCGCCCGAGCCTTCCCCGTTTGGGCCGCGCTGCGCTCGCTCGGGCGGCGCGGCGTCGCCGACTTGGTGGAGCGTTGCTCGGCGCATGCTCGTCGTTTCGCGGAGGGCCTCGGCCGTGCTCCGGGCGTCTCGGTGCTAAACCAGGTGGTCCTGAACCAGGTCCTGGTCCGCTTCTCGGACGACGACGCGATCACGCGCGCAGTCGTTGAAGGAGCGCAGCGTGAGGGGACCTGCTGGGTGGGTGGCACCACCTGGCGAGGCCGCGCGGCCATGCGGATCTCGGTTTCGAACTACCGGACCACGGCCGATGACGTGGAGCGCTCCGTCACGGCGATCCTTTCCGTCTACCGGAGCC
>JAEZYO010000494.1 GCA_023419055.1 Pseudomonadota bacterium
CGCGCCCGCGCCCTTCTTGCCCATGGCGGGCGCGTATACGGGCGCCGTCCGCGCCGAGAAGTCGCTGAAGCCCAAGTTTGCCTGGCGAGCGCCGGAAGAACAGGGCTCGTGCAGCGGGCTTACTTACGAGATCGAGCTGACGCGCGAGTGCGTGCCAGGCAAGCTCCAGGAGTGCGCGTTCGAGGAGCCCGACGTGCATGAAAGTGGCATCGAAGCGACGGAATGGATCCCGAGCGAGACGCTGCCGGTAAGCGATGCCGTACCCGTCGGCGCGCTGTACGCCTGGCGAGTCCGCGCCTGCGACGCGCCCGGGCACTGCTCTGCGTGGTCGCGGGTGAGCTACGTGAACGTCGGGCGGCTCATCGACGACATCAACGCCGATGGATACTCGGATTTGGTGGAGGTGGACTCACTGGGTGAAGGGGGCTGGATCTTACTAGGAGATGGAGCGACGCCACTCGCTGGAGGCGCCGCCCTTACGATCCAGACGGGAAGTGCGGACGGCGGGCGTTTCGTCGGTGACGTGAACGGAGACGAATTTCCGGACATGGTGATTTGGGACAGCTACAGCCAAACCGCGCCGCCTCGGGTCCTTTTGGGTGCCAGCTCGCCAGCTGCCTGGACCAGCTTGCCCGTCTCACCGCACCTAAACGTGCGGTACGGCGGGGCTCGGGTGGGCGACCTCGATGGGGACGGCTTTGCGGAAGTCGCTATTTCTGAGTTCGGTAGGTCCGGCGATGCCGCCGGACCAAGTGGAGTGGTGCGGGTCTACCGTGGTCGTTCGTCATTCACGCTGTCGGGCCCGATCAACGTCCTTTCTCCGGCAGGGACTACCCCCGAAGGTTTTGGTGCCGCCCTCGATGGAGGCTTGGACTCGAACGCGGACGGTTTCGCTGACATCTACGTCTTGGATGACGAGGACGGGCTACTTCACCTGCTTCGCGGCGGGAGCGAAGTCCCCGTCGCGATTACTGCGAGCGTCACCGCAGCGGCGCTGGTAACCTTTCCCAATGCGCCAGCCCCGCAACTTCTCGCTCTCGACCGAAATGGTGACGGCTACGGCGACGTCGCCGTGCACGTCTTCTACGATGACGATGCGGTCAGTAACTCGATCATTCAGGTTTTTGCGGGCGGCCCAGAATTCGTGGCTGAACCGGTAGTGAACATCTTAACCGATTCGGATCAAGCGCTTAACTGGGTGGGTGCAGCGGACCTTGGGACGGATGGGCGTTCTGATCTCGTTCTGCATCTGGTTCATACATTTAGTACGAGTGCGGGCTACCGTGGCCAGCTACGCGTTTTGCCCGGCAGCTCGGCCGATCAGGCCATCAGCGATCTTGTTCAGCTGGCAGACTTCGATGAATCACTGTGGAATTACGGTAGCCTCGTAGAGGGCGACTACGATGGCGACGGAGCGTTCGATTTGGCAATGCGTACCCCGGAAGGTCGCCGCCTGCTCAGGGGCGGCAAGTCAGCGAGCAAAAGCGCCAGTTGCGTGCAGCCCTCGACGTCGTTCGCTCAGATCGGTGACTGGTGCTCGGTCGCGAGTAGTATCTTGCCAATTTCAAACGGTGGAAAGTCCCTACGCTAGTCATGGGGCGCAAAGCTGCGTGCACGATGGCGCTTCGAACGGAATCTAGGCGGAGGCTTGGGCTATCGCCGGCACTTGCGGGCCTTTCCGGAAACCAAACCGTGAGTGACCTCGTGAAAGTCGCCGACTTCGGCGAACAGCTCGACAACTACAGTTCTCTTGCTGTCGGCGACTACGATGGAGACGGTGTGTTCGACCTGACCGTCTACCTCTCAGGTTCCCAGCGCCGGCTGTTCCAGGGCGGAAAAGCCGCGCCAACCAGCGCCAGCTGCGTGCAGCCGTCCACCTCGTCTTCGATGATTGGCGACTGGTGCTCGGTCAAGTCGAGCACGTTGGCCTCTACGTACACGGAGAGCGCAGTGCGCTAGGCAGCTTCGAAGGGACATCGACGACTATGGCTTCGAGCAGTAACGAATCGGCCCAGCAACGCGCCTTCCGCGCCCCTGCGCTGCTCTTGGCAGTCGCACTCTCAGCCTCCACGGGCTGCGGACAGGAGTTCACCAGCTGCTCGGAGACGCACAGCTGTGGCGAGCAAGGCGGCACCTCGGGCAACGGCGGCTCCGGCGCTTCTGGCGGCTCCGTATCCGGCGAGTCCGGCTCTTCGGGCGCGAGCGGGGCCTCGAGCGGCGAGGATTGCCCGAGCGGGTGCGACGACGACGAAACCTGCTGTGACGGCGAGTGCGTCGACACGAGCGCGGACGTGCTCCACTGCGGAGCCTGCAATAACCGGTGTGAAGGTGCTCACGCACAGTTCGAGTGCATCGACTCGGAGTGCGCGATCGAGAGCTGTACGAAAGGCTTTGTCGATTGCGGCTCGGTGGAGGACGGCTGTGAGAGCGAGGACGAGGGCTTGCCAGACGTTCCTGCTCCGTTGCTGCCGATGGCCGGGGCGTACACCGGCGCCGTTCGCGCCGAGAGCTCGCTGAAGCCGAAATTTGCGTGGCAAGCCTCGGAAGCAACGGGCTCGTGTGGTGGTGTCACCTACGAGATCGAGCTCACCCGCGAGTGTGAGCCGGGCAAGCTCCAGGACTGCGGCTTCGATGAGCCCGACGTGCGCGAGTCCGGGCTCGAGAGCCCGGAGTTTACGCCGGAGGACCCGCTGCCGGTGAGCGACGATGTGCCCGTCGGGGCCCTCTATGCCTGGCGAGTGCGAGCGTGTGACGGGCCCGAGCGTTGCTCTGCGTGGTCGCGCGTGAGTTACGCGAACGTGGGCCGGCTCATCGACGACATCAACGCGGACGGGTACTCGGATGTGGTCGAGGTGGGCGAGGACGACGAGGTGGCGGGCGTCTTCTTGATGGGCGACGGAGCGACCCCGCTCGCAGCCCACATGACGATCGAGATCGACCTCGGGGCGCCGACTCACGGGCGCCTGCTTGGAGACGTGAACGGTGACGCGTTTCCGGACATGGTGCTTTGGAGTAGCTGGACGACCGATGCGCCGCGCGTGGTCCTGGGAGCCAGCAGTCCGCAGGACTGGACGAGTAGGGTGATGTCGAGCCCGCTGCAGCTGTACCATCGCGGTGGCCGCGCCGGCGATCTGGACGCGGACGGCTTCGCGGACGTGGCCATCTCGGAGTTCGAGCTTGCGAGCACTCCTGTGATTCCGAAGGCGGTGGTGCGCCTCTACCGCGGCCGTTCCGATTTCGACTTGGTGGGCTCGTTGAACCTACTTCCGCCCAGCGGCACCACCGTCCCGCAATTCGGCGCCGCGCTGGCGGGCGGGTTCGACTCGAACGCCGATGGCTACTCGGATCTCGTCATCATGGATGATGACGAGGGTGCCCTCCATTTCGTTCGAGGCAAGAGCTCGTTCCCCTCGGCGATCGACGCGAGCATCAAGTCGGCGACGTTGCCCGGGGTCAGCTCGAGCGACTACACGGAGCTCTGCGCCATCGGAGACCGCGACGGAGACGGCTACGGCGACATTGCCGCGTTCGTGCGTACCCTGGACGGTGGATTGTTGCAGACCTTCTCCGGTGGGGCCGAGCCGTCGCCGGAGCCCACGGCGCACCTCCAGTTCACCTCGAATACCTACGCCATAGAATGCGTGGGCGGCTACGACCTCGGCGGTGACGGACGAGACGAGCTCTTCGTGCACGTGTTGGAATCGCTCGACGCTGCGAGCTACGTGCGCGCACTACCGGGTAGCTCGGAAGAGCAGACCGCGGACGACTCGTTTCAGGTCGATAGCTTCGGCAGCGCGTCGTTCTTCGCCGGAGGCTTGATCGGCGGTGACTACGACGGCGACGGTGCGCTCGATCTGAAGATCAGGCTCGCCGAGAAGATCAACCTGCTCCGCGGCGGAAAGCCGGCTTCGACGAGCGCGAACTGCTCGCAGCCCGAGACGTCCTTCTCACTGATCGGCGACTGGTGCTCCGTCGAGAAGGATGACCTCAGCACGCCGCCTTACGAGACGCGAACCCCCGTGCGCTAGCGAGCGACCGTCAGAAGTTCACGCACGCCGAGGGATTGTCGCCGACCTTGAGGCACGTCCACTCGGCAGGGCACGCTCCCGCGTTCGCCTCGCCCTCCTGACACTCGATCTGCGTGCACACGGAGCCGGCGGGGAGGGGCGCACAAATCGGGGCCTGGCCGCCGCAGTCGCTGTGGGCGGTCGTGTCGGAACACGCTTGCCCGAACTCGGCGTCGACCGAGGCCGGCGCGCCGCCCGCCGAGGGCTCTCCGGCGGCGCCCGCCGAGGCGCTCGAGCTCCCTCCGGTCCCGCCGCTGCCCGCCGAGTCCGCGGGGTAGCAGAGGGCGTTTTGCTCGACCTGATCGGGATCACACGGATCTTCGTCCTTGCAGGCGAAGCTCAGGAGCCCGGCGACGACCAATGTGAGACGATGAACGAAGCGGATTCGATGAAGCATGACCGAGCCTTCAGGGGGCCAGGAGTTTGCCGCCGCTGATCTTGGCGACGACCTTGACGTTGCCGGTGACGTCTCCGGCGCGCACGTAGCCGACTGCGCCCGGGTGTGAAGCGACGGCGCGCAGCACTGCGCCTATCGAGGTGACGCGCTTTGGTGGCCGTGCGCCACCACGGATGCGGCGATCTTGCCAGTAGCGAGCGACGCGCTCGGGATCGAGGCCGAGCACCACGCGGTCGAACTCGATCCGCAAGCCGTCCTCGTTCGGCAGGTTGATCGGCACGGCCTCCACGTCGTTCTGCCAGCGCGTCTTCGTGGTCTGGAAGATGGGGCGAAGGTCGGTCACGCCGAGCGTGCTCGCCGGGTTCTTGTCGTTCACGATGACGGCGATCACCTCGCCCCCAGCCTCGCTCGGCGGGGACCACGCGAGCGCGAACAGCGTCACGAGCCCGACCCTGATGAGAGATCTGCGAGTGGTCATCAGAACGCCATCACGAGTCGCGAGTAGATCGAGGTGATATCGTTGATCGAGTTGTCGTACGGGCTGTCGTACAGAAAATCGAAGAACTTGGCGGTGAGGACCTGGTTCTTCCAGGTGATCGCCGAATTGAAATGGACGTTCAGGCCGACCGAGGCGACGAAGATGCCGTCTCCCACGATCGTCGGCGTCTGTAGGACTTCACCCCAGAGGTAGGGTTCGAGGCCTAGCCAGGGCAGCTGCTGGGCGACAAGCAGGTAGCCGCTGTACTCCCATTTGTCCGGCGCGTAGGAGCCGGGGCCGAACACCTGATCGCCGGGCGGGCGCTTGCCTTCCGTATAGACGACGCGCCGCGCGATGCCCTCGGCGCGGATGCGCGTGTCCCCAATGTCGAAGGAAGCGTCGGCCCCCATCACGTACTCGTTGTACTCCCAGGGGATCTCGGTCTCGAAGCTGGCCGGCGCGATGCCCGTGACGTTGACCGCCTCGTCGCTGGTCTTGCCCGTGAAGAATGAGAGCCCGAAGGTCGAGTTGAAGCGCCCGGTGTCGCGTCTCGCGTAGAGACGCCCGCCGTAACCGAAGTGCCCGTCGAAGTTGAAGTTCGAGAGTTCCTGGCGGCCGTTGCTGAAGGTGGCGGAGTAGCCGAGCTCCCACTCGCCGCTGAAGGTGTTGCCGTGGGCCATCACACCCGTTTGACGGACCGGCATCCAGCTTTGAAGCATGAATTGCGGCAGCGCGAGCGAAATCAGCGTCGGGGTGCCGTGGTCTTCGTTCCAGATGCCGAACGGCGTGAACCAGTTGCCGACGCGCACTTTGAGCGGCTGCAGGCGGTTCCACTCGATCCAGGCTCGCTCGATCACGGTGCTGCCGCGCCACATGGGGGCGTTGAGCTGCGCCGCGTGAGGATCGTTCTGCTTCGTGTCGACGCGCTCGTAGGTGCCGGCCAGGCCGCCGTAGTTCGTCACCAAGCCCTGCGGCGCGTTCGTGAAGCGGATCTCCACCAACGCGCGCCAGTCCTTGATGGGCTGCGCGTCGAAGTAGAGGTTCAAGTTGCCGATCACGAAGGACGGCCCGCGCGTGTCGAGGACGTTCGCGACCAGCGACGAGTCGTCGATAAAGTGATGTTGGGCGCCCACGTCGGCGAAGCCGTAGATCTTGAGGGGTTCCGGCAAGAGGACCTCCTCTGATACGGCGGCTTCGGCCTCGGCTTCCTCCTGTCTCGCTTCGAGCTCGGCGAGCCTCGCTTTGGTTTCTTGGAGGTCGGCGCGCAAGGCCTCGACGCCTGCCGCAGGGTCCGGCGACGCAGCGCTCGTCTCCGTCTCCGCGCGAGACGGCGCCTCCGCGGCGGGAGCCTGCTCCGGCTCGAGAGCGGGAGGCGAGGGCTCCGCGGGTGTGGGCTCCTGTGCGAGCGCCGGCACCGAATAGAGTGCTAAAATCAAACTCAGCGCGGATCCGACGCCAGCCGTCGGAGGGATCGATCTCGGCATGGGCAGTGCTCGAAGCAAAACGGCTCTCTCGAGCCGCGTGTTAAGTGGATGAAAACGGAGTCAGGCGGCGCTCAATCGCGATGCGGCGTCTTCTCGCCGGCGCACCAGGAGCAAGGTCCAGTCGTCCTCGTGGCGACCCGAGTATTCCTGCACGCGCTCGAAGATCCGCGCCGCGGCCGCGTCCAGGTCGTCGGTGTCCTCGATGGCGCTCTCGAGCGCTTGGCTCAGGCGAGAAGTGTCGAAGAGATCGCCGGCGTCGTTCGCCGCCTCCGTGAGGCCGTCCGAGTAGAGGCAGAGCACGTCGCCGGGTTCGAGCGCGATCTCGATCAGCGGCACGTCGTCGAGCTCCGGCAAGATCCCGAGCCACGGCCCGGGTGTTTCGACGATCTCGCAGCGCTTGGTGCGGGCGCGCAGGATCACGGGCCACTGGTGCGCACCGGCGCACGTGAAGCGACCGTTGCCTCGATACGCGAGCAGCTGCGCCGTCAGGTACTTGTTCTGCTTCAGGCGGGTGGCGATGTTCTCGCGGAGGAGGCTGTTCACGCCGCGCAGGACCTTGTCGGGGGACGCGCTCGGATCGGTGTGAAAATGCGTCGCGAACGCGGCCTGCGCCATCAGCATCACGAGGCCGGCCGAGAGGCCGTGGCTCGAGACGTCGCCTATGGTGATCCAGAGCGCGTCCTCACGCCCGCCGCGGAGGACGTCGTAAAAATCGCCACCCACCTCGTCCGCGGGCGTCATCTTGCCCGCGAACTCGAAGTCCGGGTGCGAAGGCGACGGTGGCAGGAGCGAGGTCTGGATGCTCGCGGCGATCTCGAGCTCGCGCGCCATGCGCGCCTGCTCGTCGAGTGCGCTGCGTGCGCGCTTGATCTCCGAGGTCATGTCGTTGAACGCCGTAGCGAGCGCGCCGATCTCGTCGCGCTGTTCCAGTTCGACCCGCACGTCGAGGTTCCCTTGGCCGATCTTGCGCGCCGCGCTCGCGAGCGAGAAGAGGCCGAAATTGACGTTGCGACCGACGAAGTAGGCGAGCAGCGCGCTCGGGACCAGGGTGCAGAAGACGAGCGCCGCGCTCAGCCACACGGCGCGTCGGATCTCTTCGAGCTTGCGCGCAGCCTGCGCCGCGACGTCCCTGTTGAGCTGCTTCGCGACGCCCTCCACGCGCTCGAGCTTCAGCTTCTGATCGGCGTACCAGGCTTGCGGATCACCGCTCGGTTCTTCCTCGGTGGCGGCGAGCGCCGCGTCCCGATGCTTCTTCGCGCGCAAGGCCGCCTGGCCGGTGACCGCGGCGGCGTAGAGCCGCTGTAGTTTTTCGGAGGCCGAGGTCTGGAGCACGCCGGCGTACGTGTCCTGCTCCGTCACCAGGGTGACGAGATCCCGGTAGCTGCCGGGCGGAAACGAGCGCGCGGCGAGCACGTAGGCGACCAGGGCGTGCTCGGCGCTGACGCGCTCCGCGAGCTCGAGCGTCGTCACCAGCGAGTGGATGCTGCGCAGGAGCTCGCCGTCGTCGGAGAGCTCCCCGAGCGCGGCCAGGGAGGCGACGAGCGAGCGGTTGATCGCGCCGTAGTAGCCGAGGAGCTCCGCGAGCTCGACCGAGCTAGCGTCCGCCTTCGCCCTGAAGGCTTGGAGGCCCGAGAGGTCGCGTTCGGCCGAGCCGAGCCCCCGCGTCAGGCGGGGCGGAAGCTTGCTCGCGTCCCGACTGCGCAGGAGCGCCGAAAGCCCCGTGAGCGCGCGGTCGGTCTCCGTGCGCTTCACCGAGAGCTCGGCGCGGATCTTCGCGTGCAAGAGCTCTCGCTCGGGACCGCCCGACTCGAGCGGCACGCGCAGTCCCTGCTCGTAGGCGGTGAGCGCGCGCTCCAGCTCGAGCTCGCGCGCCACCGTGCTCAAGTTGTTCGAGAGCTCCGCCAGGCTTTCGACCGAGCCGAGGCCCGCGGTCTTCGCGAGCTCGCTCTCTGCGCCGCGCGCGACGAAGAATGCCAGAATCAGCGCGCCGAGCACCGGTATGCCCGCGAGCAGCGCGAGCTTGATCTTGATCGGCAAATGTTTCACTTCGAGACTCCTCGGGTGCGAGAGTCGAACGTGAGTACCCTCTGCTCGACACCTATACTAACCGGCTCGAATGCGGAACGCTTAAGTGCCAATCGTGCTTGCCCGTATGCAGATGTTGGAGGAGCCGCCGCGAGCGACGTTCGGAGATCGCTCGTCGCAGCAAAGCAAGGCAAAAGCCATGCAAAACCATCAGACGGAGTCATCGACGGAGCCGCTCGTCTTCATGCGCTTCAGACCCGCATGGGCCTACATCGACGGTATCCGGGAGTTTGGTCGATTCTTCTGCGAGACGACGTTTCGCAACAGCGAGGCCGCCGAGCGAGCACGCATGGTGCTCCAAGAAACGCTCGAGAACGCGGTGAAGTACTCGACGTCTGGTCCAAAGAGCGAGCTCGAACTCTCGATCTCCGCGCGCGGTGACGAGCTCGAGATCGCCGTCACCAGCCTGCCGGAGCCCGAGCACCTCGGCGCGCTGAGGGAAGAGATCGATCGCATCAACAAGGCCGATCCGACGCAGGCCTACATCGAAGCCATCGAGCGCGCGGCTGACGCGCCGGGCGGCGCGTCGCGGCTCGGGCTCGCGCGGATGCGGCTCGAGGGTAACGTCAAGCTCAGCGTCGAAGACAGTGAAGGCGGCCGCATCCGCGTGACCGCGCGAGGTATGTTGTGACGACTTTCTCAGAACTCCAGATCCCGCAGGCAGAAGGCGTAGAGCTCAGCATCTCCGGCGACAACTCGCTGCGCATCGCGGGCATGATCGCCGTGCGCGATCCGCGCGAGCCGCTCG
Organism: Pseudomonadota bacterium; assembly: GCA_023419055.1. Next base: position 9,260 of record JAEZYO010000494.1, read on the forward strand.
GCTCATTTTTCACGCGGGTCCACGAGGCGGCCGTCGCCGATCGCGTTCGAGAGGTGATCGTCGACGTCGTCGACCTCAAGTTCGTGAACTCGTCGGCGATTCGCTTGTTCGTCGACTGGGCGACGGCGGTCAAGAACGCGGGGACGCCGTATCGGCTCAAGTTCAAGGGCCGGCGGGCGGTCGCCTGGCAGCGCACCGCGTTCATGGCGCTCTCCTCGTTGGCCAAGGACGCGCTCGAGGTCGAGTACGTCAACTAGCGCATCGCGGGGGCGAATCGGCGCACGCGATGAGAACCAGCAGGTACCACGAAGACGAGCGTGAAGGCTCGCTCCTCCGCGTCAGCTGCGAGCCCGGATCGAAGGTGCTCGAGCCGATGCTCCATTTCCTGAACGAGTACTCGAAGGCGCGCTTCGTGCCGGGCGTCGCGGAGCGCGTCAGCGTCGCCGGGTACGAGCTTCTGGCGAACGGCCTCAACTACGCCTCGGTGAACTCCGAGGTCGTGTTCGAGCTCTGGAAGCGACAGAGCGAGCTTCAGGTCGTCGTCACGAACGAGGCCATCGCTTCGCGTGTCCGCATGCTGACGGGCCACTACCAGAAGCTCAAGGCCGGCGCAGAGGCGGTCTACCTCGAGGAGCTCCGGCGCTCGGTGTCGGGCGGCTTTCCGCGCCCGATGCTCGGCCTCGCGCGAGTGGCGCACGAGACGAAGATGGCGCTCGAGATCGTGGTCGCCGGAGACACGAGGGTGACGGCGATCGCGTCGTGCACGCTCTGACGGCGTTCTAGTTCAGCGCTTCTCGCCCGGCATCCTACCCAGGCTGCGCCACGCCGCGAGGAGCGCGCCGCGTTCCTCGACCGCGAACCAATTGGGATGCGCGTCGAGCGCGCGTTTGGCTTCGGTCAAGTGCCGGTCGGCACGACGTGCGTCTCCGAGCGCGAGGTGCGTGAGCCCGCGGTAGAGCGCGTAGCGTGCGCGCTCGTCGGGGCTTAGGGACGGAACGTCGTGCTCCAGCGCTCTGAGCTCGTCCGCGGCCGCGGGGTAGCGACCCTCGTGGTAGGCGTCGAGGGGTAGGGCGCTCCCGCAGGCGGGCAAGCCGGGTAGTGCGAGCGGAATCAGGATCCCGAAGAGGAGGCGCGTCGTCACGAAAGCTTCTTCGGTCCATCGCCCCTTCGGGTTGCGAACCAAATGAAACAAACCGCAAATTCACGCGAGAAGGCGGCCTAGAGGCCGACCGAGCTTGCTCGAAGCCGATACTCAAGCTAGCCCTCGCGCCCCCATGGCCGAAAAGGCACGCCCCGAAGTTCGCAACGTCGCCATCATTGCTCACGTCGACCACGGCAAGACCACGCTGGTCGACGCCATGCTCCGTCAGACCGGGGTGTTTCGCGCCAACGAGGCCGTCGCCGACCGCGTCATGGACTCGAACGATCTCGAGCGAGAGCGCGGCATCACCATTTTGGCGAAGCACTGCAGCGTCAAGTACGGCGATGTCTTGATCAACATCATCGACACGCCGGGCCACGCCGACTTCGGCGGGGAGGTGGAGCGCACGCTGAAGATGGCGGACGGCGCGATCCTGCTCTGTGACGCGGCGGAGGGCCCGCTCCCGCAGACGCGCTTCGTGCTCAGCAAGGCGCTCGAGCTCGGGCACCCCATCATCGTCGTGATCAACAAGATCGATCGCCAGGACGCGCGCCCGGACGACGTCTTGACGGAGGTGTTCGACCTCTTCTGCGAGCTCGAGGCGAGCGACGCGCAGACCGACTTCCCGACCCTTTACGCCATCGGCAAGGAGGGCATGGCCAAGCTCTCGCTGAGTGACGAGGGCACGAACCTGAAGCCGCTCTTCGACACGATCGTCCAGCGCGTGCCGCCGCCCAAGGGCGACTCCGAAGCGCCGCTCCAGATGCTGGTGCACAACATCGAGCACGACGAGTACGTCGGGCGCCTCGGCATCGGCCGCATCTGGCGAGGTAAGCTCGAGGTCGGCCAGAACGTCGCGCTGCTCGCGGAGGGCGGGACCAAGCAGGCTCGGGTGAGCGCGCTCTACTCCTTCGAAGGGCCGCGCCGCGTGAAGACGAACGTCGCCCAGGTCGGCGACATCGTGGCCGTGGCCGGCATGGAAGACGTTCAAATCGGCGATACGCTGGCGACCGTCGATACGCCGGAGGCGCTGCCTCGGATCACGGTCGAGGAGCCCACCATCAAGGTGCGGTTCGTCGTGAGCACCTCGCCCTTCGCCGGCAAGGTGGGCAAGTGGGTCACCTCTCGCCACCTGCGCGAGCGCCTGTTCAAGGAGTCGCACCGGAACCTGGCGCTGCGCGTCGAGGACACCGACGAGCCCGATACGTTCATCGTCTACGGCCGCGGCGAGCTCATGCTCGCGGTGCTCGCGGAGACGATGCGGCGGGAAGGCTACGAGTTCTGCCTCGGCATGCCCGAAGTCGTCGTCAAGGACGTCGACGGCGTGCGCTCCGAGCCCGTCGAGCGCGTGATCATCGACGTGCCGGATACGTACGTGGGCGCGGTCACGCAGCGCCTCGGTGAGCGCCGCGGCCAGATGCTCAAGCTGAACAGCCTCGGCTTCGGGCGCACCCGCATGGAGTTCCGCGTTCCTTCCCGCGGGCTCATCGGCTTCCGCTCGGCGTTCCTCACGGAGACTCGCGGTACCGGCCTGTTGAACTCGCTGTTCGACGGCTGGGAAGCTTACGCGGGCCCGATGCTCCGCCGGCCGAACGGCGCCATGGTCGCCGATCGCGCGGGCACCACGACTCCGTACGCGCTCTTCCACCTGCAGCCCCGCGGCGTGCTCTTCGTGGGCCCCGGCACGGACGTGTACGAGGGCATGATCGTGGGCGAGCACAACCGCGAGAACGACCTCGACATCAACGTCATCCGCGAGAAGAAGCTCACGAACATTCGAGCCGCGGGCCGGGACGAGAACATCATCTTGAGCCCGCCGCGCCAGCTCAGCATCGACACCGCGCTCGAGTTCATCGATCGTGACGAGCTCGTCGAGGTGACGCCCGCCGCGGTGCGCCTGCGCAAGAAGGTGCTCGACTGCAACCGTCGCCCGCGCCGCGACGAAGAGTGATCGTCGTGAACGGCTCGGCTACTCCGTGACGAGTGAGTCGAGCCACAACACGCCATCACCGCTCGAAACCCGAGGCTCGCGCTCGAGCGTGGATAGCTTCACGGTCGGCTCCGCCTCGTTCGGGATGTAGCTCACGAGCGTGAGCGCATTGCCTTGTCGGCGCACGTGGAGAGCTGCTCGTCGGCCGCGCCTTTGGTCTCTCCGCAGCCGAGTGGTAGCGGCACAAGAAGCGCTACCGCGACGAGCCCGACGCCGTGCGATCGAGCCATCCTGGTTACTCCGTGACGAGTGAGTCGAGCCACAGCACGCCTCCCTCGATGCGGACGAGCAGATCATCGCCCGTCTGGGGGAGGGGCACCGAGAGCTTCTCCGGCAGCGAGACGAACGCCGAGGAGTCGCCTTCGTAGGCGGGATCCGCCAACCAGGCCGTAACGTCACCGGGCGTCTCCGGGACCTGGTCGAAAGTCCACGCCGATTCGTCACCGTTCTCTAGGGCCACGATCGAGACCGCGACTTCCGTGGACGGGCTCTGAAGAGCTCGTACGCTGAAGCTGAGCTGGGTAGCCTCGGGTGAACGCTCGGCGCGAAGATAGACGGCGGCCTCCTCCAGCAGCAGCGAACGAGTACCGGACAAGGGCGGCACCGAGACGTCGCCTATCGAAGCGTCCTCGTCGGTCAGTGTGGTGAGGAGCGCGGTGTGGTGCACGCCGTAGCCGTAGACGAACGGAATGTAGTCTGCGCTCGATTCGACGTCGCTCACTACCGGCAGGGTGATGCCGGGGTAGGCGCCCGCGCCCCACGCGTTCCCGGCGAGATCGGTGACGGCGTGGTCAATCGCCGGCTCACCCGTCACGAACGAGTGGACCGAGAAGCCGACGAGGAATCCGTTCGAGACGCGCTTGGTGACCTGAATGGGGCTACCGGAGCCGCCGTCGATCGACAGGTCGGCGTCGAGCACCGGCTCGTCGAAGAAGAAGTGATACGGGGGTTCTACTCCGCCGGGTGTCACGGGGTCCCAGGATCCGTCGTGCGCGGTGAGTCGTTCGCCCTTCACGTCGAGAGAGTGAATAGCCGGCGGGTCCTGGTCGGGCCCTCCCGTGCGCACCACCGTCTTCCCGTCCACGTCGAGCCACGCTCCCAACACGACCTCCGTCGTGCCGGACCCGTCGCCGGGAACGAAGACCAGGTGAGCGAGCGGTGCCGCGTAGCTCGCGATCTCGTAGGTGTCTTCGAAGTCGTAGACGGTAGCAGTGCACACTACGAGCTCCGTCACGCGGAAGCCCAGGCTCGTCGGCTCGAGTGGGATACGCTGAATGACCGGGCTCGTCTGGGTAGGCGTCGAGCTCACGAGCTCGAGGTCGTCACCGTGGCGCTCGACGTGCAGGTTGCGAAGAGAGGTCGCTTCGCTCGGCGAATAGCCCTCGTTGTTGCTCCACTTCGGTGCCGGAGACTTCTGTGGGCAAAGGCCGCTCGGTAGGACGAAGCTTTGCCCGTCGAGCAAGGCCGGGTCGGTAATGACGTCATCCGGATCGAGCCCCTGCTCCGTAGGACCCACCACGAGATCGACCGGGGGACCGCCAGCGTCCCCCCCGTAACCCACGTGCCCCGCACCAGCAGCTCCGCCGGACCCGACGACGAGATCTCCTCCCGCGCCGGTACCAGCGTCTCCCGCCGACCCGGCGCCAGGAGGTAGCGCTCCGCTCTCGTTCTTGTCTTCGCCTTGATTCGAGAAGTGCGCCGAGTTTCCGCCGCACGCCACGAGTGATCCCAACGCCACGACCAGACCGACCCCGATGGATTTCATGCCGCGCCGAGCTGTTGCATGTCGCGTACCAGGTGACCGACCCTAGATCTGCGGGATTTCTTGCGGTCCTCGCGACGTGCGGCACAAATTGGCATACGAAGCGCGGCGGTCCGTGCCAAGCAGCGCGTTGCTTCGCGGGTCACCGAGGCAGGCCCCAACGCGCGAAGTTCTTCCGCACGTCGGTAGGGCTCGGGCCATGGCGCAGTCGCTCGACGGGCACGTGGTACTCGGGCGAGTCTACCGACGCTCTTGCGTTGAGCTCGACATCGTCGGCGAAGAGAGCCGGGACGTCGCCCTCCTCGTAGATCGCTTCCCACGGGCAGACCGGCTCGCACTGAGCGCAGCAGATGCACTGGTCCGCATCGATGAAGAGCTGGCGAGGGAGCGTCGAGGGGCTGTCAGGCGGGCGATGCTCGAGAATGCAGTCGACTGGGCAGGCGTCGACGCAGGCACCGTCCACGCAATCTCTGCAGAGCCTGGTGATGACGTACGCCATGCTGCCCTCAGTGGCGAAGCTCGCCGCGCAGGAGCTCTTCATCCCCGCGAGCGACCAGGTACCGCACGGCGCCCCCTCGAGCTCTGCGTAGCTCCACTCGGGTCGCTGCTGCGTGACGGGCCAGGCTGACTAGCCCCTTGAGCTCTAGCGCTGCATCGCGGCTCAGAGCAGGAATGTGCTCGGCTCGCAGGTTCGAGATTCGAAGGCCGAGAGCGTTCTTGCGGCCGGAGCCACCGCACGCAGGGCAGCGCTCGCGCAGGGCTTCTTTCAGGGCCTGCTCCACGAACTGGGTCTGATTCGGCAGGTCGCGGAGGGACTCGGCGAGCTCAGGAGAGATCCGGAACGTGACCCGTGTCTTCATGTACAGCATTGTGCTGTACGTTTGCCAGGCGCGCCAGGTTTCCCATTAGTTTCAATTATTTCAATTGCTTGGCGGTGCGTTGCGCCGGTGCGGCCACCAACAAGGCCTCGAGGAGCTTCAGGGCTGGCTCCCTGATTTCGCGCCGGAAGGCGAATTGCCAGGGCCGCTCGAGAGGGCCTTGGGCGAGCCGCTTGGCGACGAGACCGCCGAGACCGAGGTGAGGGCGAGCGATCCACTGCGAGAGCACCGCGATGCCGAGTCCGGCGCGGGCCACGTCGATGATCGCCTCGGTCAGGGGCAAGCGCTCGAAACGAGCCGCGGGTTTCGAGCGTCCGAAGACGCTGCGCATGAACCAGGCCGCTTCTTCTGCCGACGGGCGCGACGTGATGAGTGGATAGGATTCGAGGTCCTTCTTGTTCAACGTCGAGCGAGAGGCGAGGGGATGAGTGGTCGAGACGATGAACACGATCTCGTCGCTGAAGAGCGCGCGTCGTTCGATGGGGCCCGAGCGCTGCTTCGGCAACGCCGACGTCGTGACGAGCGCGACGTCGAGCTCGCCCTTCTCGAGCGCATCCAGAGGTTTCGCAGTGTGCTCGATGCGGAGATCGATCGCGAGCCCTGGCAGCTTCTGCCGCAAGCTGACGAGCGCCGACGGCAGCCAGTGGTAGGCCGTGTAGCACTCGGCGACGACTCGCAAGCGCGAGAGGGGGCGGGTGGGCGCGCGGGCGCTCTGCTCGAAGCTCGAGAGCTCGACCAGGAGGCGCGCCGCGTCGGGGAGGAGACGTTCGGTCGTCGCGGTAGCGACGAGACCGCGAGGGGTGCGATCGAAGAGCCGCACGCCGAGCTTGCTCTCGGCGCCGAGCAGAGCGCGGCTCACGGCGGGTTGAGTGAGGTGCAGGGCTTCTGCGGCGCGAGCGGTGCTTCCGGCGCGTGCGAGCGCGAGGATCACCCTGAGATCCCGCACCTCGAGCGCCGGCGGCCGTGGAGCGTCGATGCGATTCATGCATCGATCCTATGCGATCAATGCGTTGGACGCATCGATGGAAGTGCGCGACGAATAGCGGGCCTCGAGGTCGAGGCCTGCAAGGGAGATCGCTACATGGAACTGTTCTTCTCGCCGCTCGGTTGTTCGATGGCGTCGCGCATCACGCTCTACGAGGCGGGCGCCGCCGCGACCTTCACGGAGGTCGACCCGTTCACGAAGCTGACTCGCCAGGGTCAGGAGTACTGCGACGTCTATTCGCTCGGTCTCGTGCCCGCGCTACGTACGGAGAGCGGGGAACTTTTGACCGAGAACGCCGCCGTCCTCCAGTACCTGGCGGCGCGTTTCCCAGAGGCGGGGCTCGCGCCGAGCGATGCGCTCGGAAGGGCGCGCCTGCAACAGTGGCTCTGCTTCATCGGCACGGAGCTCCACAAGACCGTCTTCTCGCCGCTCCTCGATCGAGCCGCGCCGGAGGGGGCAAAGGCGTACGCGCTCGCGAAGGCTCCGGCCCGATTCGAGCTCCTCGAGCATCACCTGTCCGGCCGCGAGTTCCTGCTCGACGCGTTCAGCGTCGCGGATGCGTACCTTGTGACGGTGCTCGGCTGGTCGCTGGTAACTCCCATCGAGCTCGGAAAATGGGCTGCGCTGAGCGCCTACCTCGAGCGACTTTCGCGGCGGCCCAGCGTGCTCCGGGCGCGCGCGGAGGAAGGGAAGCTCTACGCCGAGGAGCGAGCGCGGCACCGCGCCGCGTGACGCTTCATTCGGCGCCCTCTTCGAGCAGGCTCTCGCCCAGCAGGCTCTCGCTCGGGGCAAACTCGGCCGAGGCCGCGGGAGCCGGCAAGAGCGCCGTGATGCGCCGCACGAGCTCGTGGCAGCTCGCCCGCGACAACGCGGAGAGGGGGACGCCGTTACCCCGCGCCACGAGCTCCTCGCGCGCCTCCTCGGTGAGGAGATCGACCTTGTTGTAGACGCACAGGCGCGGGCGGCCGCCGAGGCCGAGCTCCTCGATGACCTTCTCGGTGGTCTCGAGGTGCTCGTCGTACTCGGGGTCGGAGACGTCGACGACCTCGAGCAGGAGATCGGCGTGCGTCGCTTCCTCGAAGGTCGAGCGGAAGGCCGCGAACAGGTCCTTCGGCATCGCCCGCACGAAGCCCACGGTGTCGGTCAAAATGGCGTCACGCCCGTCCGCCAGGAAGAGCCGGCGCGCGCGCGGGTCGAGGGTCGCGAAGAGCTTGTCTTCGGCGAGCACCCCCGCGTTGGTCAAGGTGTTCAGCAGCGTGCTCTTCCCGGCGTTCGTGTAGCCGACGATGGCGACCAGAGGCTGAGCGCTGCTCGCCCGCTTGCGACGCCTTTCACGGCGCTGCTGCGAGAGAGTCACGAGCTCCCGCTCCAACCGGTGAATCCGCTCGCGCGCGCGGCGGCGCCCGATTTCGAGCTTCGTCTCGCCGGGGCCGCGCCCGCCGATGCCGCCGGTGAGGCGGCTCAACGCGTCGTCCTTCTGGCTGAGCCGGGGCAGCGTGTACTTGAGCTGGGCGAGCTCCACCTGGAGCTTGCCATCCCGGCTCTCGGCGCGCTGCGCGAAGATGTCCAGGATGAGCTGCGTGCGGTCGATGACCTTGAGATCGGTCTTGGACGCGATGCCGTGCGCCTGCGCCGGTGAGAGGTCGCAGTCGAAGATCAGGGTCTCGACGTCGAGATCGATGGCGCGCATGACGACCTCGTCGAGCTTGCCCGAACCGAGCACGAACTTGGGATCGAGCGCGTCGCGGAGCTGAATCACGCGATCGACGACCTCGACGCCCGCGGTCTCCGCCAAGCTACCGAGCTCGTCGAGCCGCGACTTGGCGCGCCCCATCGCCCCGGGCCGCCGCTTGTCCCCCACGTGGATCAAGATGGCCTGGCCGTCCTTCGCGCGGACCTCGCGCGTCCTGGCTTTCCGTGCGAACTCGGCTTCCAGCGAGTTGATGAGCTCGCCGAAGTTCGGGAGCGCGTGACCGTACGGCTCCGGCCCGACCACCGCGTACGGGGTCTCCCCGGCGCTCGTGATCGGCACGTTGTAGGCGAAAGTCTGGCGTTGCGGCTCCCCGTCTGCACCGAGCAGCACGGCGGCCACGAGGTCGAGCCGCAGGCGCGTGAGATCGACCAGGTCGTCACGAGTGAGCGGCTCGTTGAAGAGGTGGGTGTGGACCAGCCGGAGCGCGCGGAAGCGACCCTCCGCGGCCCGAAGGCGCCCGATGTCGGGGAGCATCAGCCCGGTCGCGTGACCCACGACCACGTAGTCCACCTGGCCGGAGCGGTGCACGAGCGCTCCCACCTGGCGCTTGGTCTCGCGCGAAGCCTCGGCGAGGGAGCGAATCAGCTCCGGGGTCGCGATGCGATCGAGGGGTACTCGCCGGCGATAGATGCGCTCGAGGGTCTTGAGCGCGCTCGGCGAAAGGCCTGTCGTGTTCCCGTAGACTTCGGTCATCCTTGGCGGCTGCTCGGAGCCGCGTCCATTCGGGATGCTAGCACGCGAGGCCGGTCTGGCTATAGTCGCGCCCCTTCATGGCAAAGCTCACCGCCCTTTCGCTCGCGGAGGCCCAGCGGCTCGGGCGGGAGTTCGGGCTCGACATCACGGACATCGAGGCCCTCGACGCCGGCTCGGTCAACTCGAACTTCCGCATTGCCGTGCGCGACGGGAGCACGTACTTCGGGAGGCTCAACGAAGAACAAGATGCGACCGGGGCGCAACGTGAGCTCGAGCTCCTCGAAGCGCTCGCAGCCGCGGGGGTCAAGGTCGGTGCGCCGCGCCGACGAAGCGCGGGCGGCTTCCTCTCCGAACACGCCGGTAAGCCCTTCGCGATCTTCCCTTGGGTGGCGGGTGTCTCGCTGTGCAAGAAGCTCGTCACCGCGGAGCATTGCCGCGAGATCGGCGCTGCTCTCGCGCGTGTGCACACCACGCCCTTCGACGCCGAGCGCCTGGGGCCGGGCCGCTTTCAGCCGGGCGACATGCTCGAACGGCTGGATCACGTGGAGCGCGAGAGCGGACGGCCCGATCTCCTGCCGGACGTGGCCCGGGTGCGCGCGCTCTACGCTCGCTACGCGCCAGGGCGGGTGACCACGTTGCCGCGCGGCGCGGTGCACGGTGACCTGTTTCGAGACAACGTGCTCTGGTCGGGCAACGAGATCGCGGCGTTGCTCGATTTCGAGAGCGTCTTCTACGGGCCGCTCGCGTACGACCTCGCGGTCACGATCCTGGCGTGGTGCTACGGCGATGCCTTCGAGCCGGAGCTCGTCACGGCGATGGCGCGCGGGTACAGCGAGGTGCGACCCTTCGAGAGCGACGAGATCGCGTCATTTTCGCGCGAAGCAGCGCTCGGATGCCTGCGCTTTGCAACCTCGCGCATCACCGACTTCTCGCTCCGCACTCCGCCAGGCGAGCGGCCAGCGCGTGATTTTCGTCGCTTCCTCGACCGGCTCGACGCCATCGAGGCCGGCGCGCTCGAGCCCGCGCTTTCGGTCCTTGCGCGTTAGGCCCGGAGTTGCGCCCGGATCTCGCGCCGGCTAGCCTTCGTTCTGCTTGGCGCGGCTAGCTCCCCTCGATTTCCCGGCGTTCGTTCGCGAGCGCACCACCGCCGGCTTCGCCGGCACCTCCGGCGGCGCTCATGCCTACGCGTACGCGTCGGACCGCACCACCCGCAGCGCCTTCGAGCGCGCGAAGCCGGTGGAGCTCGTGGTCTCCGCGAGCGTTCGCTTGTTCAAGAACGCGGGCAAGGCGCAGCTCCTCGGGCAGGCGGTCAAGATCGGGCCCCGGCAGTTTCCTCGGGTTCACGCGCTTGCCAGGCGCTGCTCGGACACGCTCGGCATCGCGCCGCCCACGGTGTACGTGACGAGCTCCCCGCACCTCAACGCGGCGACCTACGGCACGAACGACGACGCCTTCATCCTGTTGAACTCGGCCCTCGTCGACCACTACTCCGACGAAGAGCTGCTCAGCGTCATCGGGCACGAGTGCGGCCACGTTCACAACAACCACGTCGTCTACCTGACCACGCTCCATTACTTGACGAGCGTGGCCGGGCTCTTCGTGCGCCACGCCAGCGCGCCCGCACAGCTCGCGCTCCGGGCGTGGTCGCGCCGCGCCGAGATCACCTGCGACCGGGCCGCGGTGCTGTGCGCGGGGAGCGTCGAGCCCGCGCTCCGCGCCCTCACGAAGCTCGCGCTCGGCTCGCACAAGCTCTACGACGAGCTCAACCTCGACGCCTTCATCGATCAGCATGACGAGGCGCAGTCGAGCATCGGGCGCTTCGCCGAGATCTTCGCGACGCATCCGTTCCTCCCGAAGCGGGTGCTGGCCCTCCAAATCTTCTGCGAGAGCGAGCTCTACCGCCGCCACACCAACAGCGGGGAGGGGGGCCTCAGCATGAGCCAGGTGGACGAGAAGGTAGAGAAGCTCGTCAAGGTCCTGGGATGAGCGGGAAGTCACTCGAAATCGAGGCGCTGCTCGCGGAGCTTCGAGAGCTCGCCGTCGAAGCGGGCGCAAGCTCGCTCGCGGAACGCGCCGCGGAGCCGGCCGGGGACGCAGCACCGGAGCGCCGGGCCGCCCTCCTGGTCATGCTGGCCGCCGCGCTGCGTGCCGGGATCGAGGCCCGCCGCGCGAGCGTCGACCTGCCCTCGGCCGAGCTCGAGGAGAGGCTTTCGGGGCTCAGGGCGCCGGGCTCCGGCGCCGCGGACGTCACCGCCCTGGTGGAGCGGGAGCTCGAGCGCATCCAGGCGAAGCTTTCCGCCGACGTCGCTCAGTTCAAGAGCGATCTCGGGCTCGAGCTGCCCGCGGCGGTTCGCGAGGCGACGCTCGACGATCTGAAACGCCATTTCACCGCCTTTGCCGAGCGCTCGTTCCGCACCTGGCTCGAGGCTGAGCTCGCCGAGATAGAGGGCGAGCTCGAGCGCGTCTCGGTGCAGGTCGACGCTCTGCTCCGGGAGAGCGGAGCGCGGGTGCTCAGGCCCTCCGTGTTGCCCGAGCTCGGGACGCGGGCGCTCGAGGTCGACACCTTTCAGCGCGACTTCGGGGTGTTCGCGCTCTCGACCGTGGGCGTGGCCGTGCTCTTCTCGAACGTGTTCCTGGGCGGCGCCCTGCTCGTCGCCGCGCCGTTCGTGGCTCGCTACGGGCGCGAACGCACCCTGGTCGAGCTCCGCGAGCGCGCGACGGACGAGGCGACGCGCGCCCTCGGGGAGGCGACCGATCGGCTCGAGCAGGAGGTTTCTCGCCGGATTCACGGCTTCGGCCTCGAGCTCCTGGCGCTCGCGGCGGGGCCGGACGCGCCGGCGAGGAAGGGCGTGGCGGACATGCTCGGGCGAGCGCTCGCAGAACGTTCTTTGGCGAGCCCCGACCTGCCGGCGGAGCTCGAACGCTGTCGCAGTTGGCAAGAGCGGCTGACGGGGTTACTAGCGCGGGCGCAGGCATTGGAGCCTAGCGCAGCAAGGTAGCGGACCTTCCATGAGCGTAGCACGCGGCGGCAGACTGCCTCAGTCCATCGACGAGGCGATGGAGGAACTCAACACCAGCGTGGACGTCGACAAGGCGCTCTGGCGCGAAGACATCCAGGGCTCGATCGCGCACGCGCGCGGGCTCGGTCGCGCGGGCGTCATCTCGAAGGACGACGCCGACGCGATCGTGGCCGGGCTCGGGCAAGGCGCCGCCGAGATCGAGCGCGGGGAGTTCGTCTGGCAACGCTCGCGCGAAGACGTGCACATGAACATCGAAGCGCGCCTCACCGAGCTCGTCGGCCCGGTGGGAGGCAAGCTTCACACCGCGCGCTCGAGGAACGATCAGGTCGCGACCGACCTCAGGCTCTTTTGCCGCCGGCGCGGTGAAGAGACCTTGAAGGCCATCGCCGACCTCGCCGAGGCGGTGGTCAACCGTGCGGAGAGCGAGATTGACGCCTTGATGCCGGCGTACACGCACCTGCAACGCGGACAACCGAGCCGCCTTTCGCATCACCTGATGGCGTGGCAGGAGCTCCTGTGGCGAGATCACGGCCGCCTCAAGGACGCTCTGCGAAGGAACAACGAGTCGCCGCTCGGCGCCGGCGCGGTCGCAGGCTCCGGGTTCCCGCTCGACCGTGAAGGGGTGGCCCGAGAGCTCGGCTTCGATCGCCCGATGCGAAACTCGATCGATGCCACGGGCAGCCGCGACTTCTTGATCGAGATCGCGAGCGCGCTCTCCATCCTGGGCGTCCACTTGTCGCGTGTCGGCGAAGAGGTCGTGCTCTGGTCCACGTCCGAGTTCGGCTTCATGAGCCTGAGCGACGCGTTCTCGACCAGCTCATCGATGATGCCGCAGAAGAAGAACCCCGACGTCGCCGAGCTCGTCCGGGGAAAAGCGGCTCGGCTCGTCGGCTCCGTCACGACGCTTCTGGTCCTCGAAAAGAGCCTGAGCTTCGGCTACGGCCGCGATCTCCAGGAAGACAAGCGCCCGATCATGGACGCGTTCGACGCCGCGCTCGTGAGCCTGCGTGCCCTCACGGGCGCGATCGCGACCGCCACGTTTCACCATGGGCGCCTGCGCCGCGCGCTCGACGGCGGGCACCTGTGCGCGACCGATCTCGCTGACTACCTCGCGACCAACGGCGTGCCGTTCCGCGAAGCGCACCACATCGTCGGCGGGCTCGTCCGTGAGGCGGAAACGCGTGGCGTCGAGCTCTCGGGCTTGCCCGAGAGCGTGCTCTCGGCGGCGCACCCGGTGCTCGCGAACCCCGGGCGGCAGAGCGCGCTCGACCCCGACGCCGCCGTAGAGCGCCGGGCACTGATCGGCGGTCCGGCAAGGGCCACGGTGCTTTCGGCGATCGCCGAGGCCCGTTCACGCTGGCAGAACGCCTGATTCGCGCCGCGGTCGAGTGTGGTGACCGGACTGTGGGCCGACCGCGTGCTCGCGAGCCGGGGTGTAAGACCGCCGACCGGCCCGCGTTCTAGAGCGTGCTGGAGTTGGTTTTTGTTGAGAAGTCCGGCTATGTAAGGAGCTTCTCGCGGGCTCGCTCCCGCTTCGGAGGACGGCAAATGTCGCAACGGTTTACGGCATCTGATTGGCTCAAGCCCTTGGCGCTCGGCCTGGTCATTCCGCTCGCGGCTGCGAGCTACGTGGTTGGCTGCAAGAAGGACGAGCCGCCGCCTCCGCTGCCCTCGGCTCCGCCTGCCGCCGCCACCCCGACTCCCCAGGCTCCCGTCGAGCTCGTCCCGGAGGACGCAGGTGTGGTGGACGCGGCCGACGACGCCGACGCCGGCAAGAAGCCGGGGACGGGCGGAGGTGGTTCGAGCTTGAAGGCTTGCTGCGCGGCGCTCCGCCAGAACGCGAAGAGCGCTCCGCCGCCGAACAATCAGTACATGGAGATCGCCGCGGCCGCGTGCGAGTCGGGCGCGAGCTTGCCCGTCATCCAGAGCGCGCTCCGTGGCGCCGGCATGCCCGCCGGCTGCAAGTAGGCTCAGGCGAAGTGATCGAAGCCTTGGGTGAGCGGCTCCCGCTCGCCCGAGGCGCGCTCGAGGAAGGCGCCGCGCCCTCGCTCGAAGCGGCCGATCCTACGCGCGAATTTCGGGCGCTCGTCACTCGGACCGGCGCAGAGCAGCGCATAGTCCTCACCGCCGCCCAGCGCGAACGAAAGCGGCGTCCGTCCGAGCAATCGCGACGTTGCAACGAGAGCGCGAGGGAAGGTGAGGCTCAGGGCGTGCTCCTCGATGATCACGCGTACCTTGCTCGACTCGGCGAGGTGCGTGGCATCGCGAGCCAGGCCGTCGGAAACGTCACAGCAAGCGGAGGCGCGCCCGACGAGCTTCTGCCCGAGCGTGAGCAGCGCCGTCGGTCGCCTCCAGCGCGCGATGCACGCTCGTACGGACGCGTCGCGCCTCAGGTCACGCGAGAGGCAAGTGAGGCCCGCCCCCGCGAGCCCCACGTCACCGACGAGCCAGAGCTCGTGGCCCGCGCGCGCTCCGCTCCGCAGCAAGGGACGGCGAGCGCTGCCGATCACCGCGGTCTCGATCGAGAGCACCGGCCCGCGCGTCATGTTTCCGCCCACCATCGGGCAGGCGAGCGCCTCGAGCGCGAGAGCCTGCCCGCGGGCGACGGCGGCGAGCTCTCTCTTGCCGAAGCCCTTCGGTAAGCACAGGTTCGCGAGCGCGGCGACGGGGCGCGCGCCCATGCCGGCAAGATCGCTCACCGCGGCCTGGCTGGCTCGGAACCCGATGTCTTCGAGGGAGAGCCAGCGGCGATCGAAATGCACGTTGTCGACGCAGGCGTCGATGGTGAGGACGAGCGGGTCGCGCGGCGCTTCGACGACCGCCGCGTCGTCACCGATCCCGACGAGCGCGCTCCGCCCCTTCTGAGTGAAGACGCGGGCGACGAGCTCGACCGCCTCGCCCTCGTCGAAGCGACGCTTGCTTCCTGCTCGAGGTGGCATCGGCGCTCAGCCGGAGAGAGAGACCTTCTTCATCGGGAGCGTGATCACGAACACGGTTCCGCGCGGCGCGTTGTCTTCGATCCGCACCTGGCCGTCGTGGCCGTCGATGAGCCGCTTCACGATCGACAGGCCGAGCCCGGTACCACCCTGTTCGCGCGTCGAGCTCGAGTCGACCTGGTAGAAGGCATCGAACACGCGCTCGCGCTCCGCCTCCGGAATCCCGATGCCCGTGTCGGCGACTCGGAGCTCCACCGCCGGCCGGCGCGCGCCGAGCAGGACGAGCCCGCCGTCCGCGCCTCCGCCGCTCGCTTCCATCGTGGTCAGGGAGCACGTGATGGTGACCGAGCCTCCCGAGGGCGTGAACTTCAGCGCGTTCTCGACCAGGTTCAGGAGCACCTGGCGCAGCCGCTCGGCGTCCGCGTGGAGCAGCGGGAGCCCGCTGTCCGTGCTCGTCGACAGGCGAATGCCCTTCTTGTGCGCCGACGGCGTCATCGTTTGCTCGACGTCGCGCACGAGCTTCGCAAGCTCCATCGGTTGCTTGCGCAGGCTCATCGTCCCGCTCTCGAGCTTCGAAAGGTCGAGCAGGCCCTTGATGAGCTGCAGCAGCTGCTCGCCTTTTTCGCGGATGGTCTGGACGAAGTCGCGCTGCTCCGCGGTCAGATCTCCGGCGAGGCCTTCGGCCAGCATCTCGCTGTAGCCGATGATGGAGGTGAGCGGCGTCCGGAGCTCGTGGGACACCGTCGCGAGGAAGTTGCTCTTCAGTCTGTCGAGCTCCTTCAGGCGATCGTACGCGACCTGGAGCTCGTGGTTCTTCTCCTCGAGCTCACGAAAGCTCTCGCGCACGCTCAGGAGATGCATGTTGCTCGTGAGCAGGGCGCGATAGCCGCTGAAGAGGATGAGATCGAGGCTCTTGACCAGGTGACGCCCGAAGCGGAGCGCGTCCGCCTGACTGATCCGAGGCAAGGTGGCGAGCGCTGCTCTGGCTCGCTCCGCGTCGACGCCGGATTCGCCGCACACGAGCCCGGCCGGGAGCTCGGTGAGCTCGGGCACGAAGAAGGGCCCGAGCACGATGCGCCCCACGCGGCGCGCGTCGCTCTCGAT
>JAEZYO010000808.1 GCA_023419055.1 Pseudomonadota bacterium
CGGTGCTCGGCGTCGGGGGACCCGGTGCGTGCGATCGCCGTGCGGGCGATTCCGCTCCCGCGCCCCGGAGCTCGGCTCCGCGCGGAGCCGCGGCCCCCGCCACACCGAGACCCGAGGGGCCCGCGACCCCTGCGCTCCTCTACCTACCGGACGGCGGTGACGACATCGCGCTCGCGCCCGGTGCGGAGGCGCGCCCCACCGCGCCGAACTTCCTCCCGGGCCAGCCGGGGCTCGGGCGCTGCCCCGCCGACATGGTCGACGTGCGGGGGCGCTTCTGCATCGACCGCTACGAAGCCGCGCTCATCGACTCGCAGGGCCGCCAGCTCTCGCCCTACTTCCCGCCCACCTGGAGCGAGGCGCAGAGCGTCTTCAAGCGCTTCCGCTCCTTCCCCACGTCGCTCGCCGACGCGCCGAAGGTCCCGCTCCTGCCCGACTGGCAGAAGGACTGCACGGCCGCGCTCGCGCAAGCGCGCCCGGGCGTGGTCCCGAACGGCTACTTGAGCGGCCTGGCTGCGCGCGCCGTGTGCGCCGCCGCCGGCAAGCGCCTGTGCTCTTCCGCGGAGTGGGAGATCGCGTGCCGCGGCGAGCAGGGTTCCACCTTCCCGTACGGCGATCGCTACGAGCAGGGCCGCTGCAACGTGTTCCGCGAGGCGCACCCCGCCGCCGAGCTCCACGGCAACGCTTCCGAGCACCACCTCGATCCGCGCCTGAACCTCGTGTCCGGCCCCGCCGGCCCGCTCCTCCGCAAGACCGGCACCACGCCCGACTGCAAGAGCACCTGGGGCAGCGACGCGGTCTACGACATGGTCGGCAACCTGGACGAGTGGATCGAAGATCCCGGCGGCACCTTCGCCGGCGGCTTCTACTCGCGCGCCACTCGCGAGGGTTGCGCCGCGCGCATCTCGAGCCACCCCATCGAGTACTTCGACTACTCGCTCGGCGTCCGCTGCTGCAAGTAAGCTGAAGCACCAGGGCAGGCGGCTCCCGAGCTTAACCCGCATCACCCGCTACAGTAGCGGGTCAGACCTCCGAGGGGTGGGCCAAGAGTCGAGCGAGGACGCAACGCTCCGAGCCAAGGAGCTCCTGGGTCGAGTGCAGAAGCTCCTGATCGTGGAGCGCTCCCAGCTGCCAAACCCGTCGATATTCCCCATGCCTCTGGTTGTATCACGCTGTTTTTTGTGACCCGTATCGGCCACGTCGCGCGGGAAGAGCTTACGCTTGCGCTCGCGAGTCGAACGAGGGTCGGAAAGCTGGTCAGTGCACGTGTGGAGCGACGGGCTCCACGTCGTTTCTGCGACCCGAGCTCGACAGGTGTCGAGCGCCCGAAAACTCGTCAACAAAAAAGAGAGCTTCACCCGAGGCAGATGGAAAAAGACGCGACGCCTCGAGCGCGACCTGCATCAATGGGCGCGTCGCTCGCTACGACACCGGGCGCTGCGAGGGCCGCAGCCGGTACGCCTCGGCGCCGTGGATGAGGGCGACCACGATCTTCCAGCCCGCCTTGGTGCGGCGCAGCGTGTACGTCAGGCCGAACGGCATGAAGCCGTTGCCCTCCTTGTCGATCCAGGTGCCCCAGCCCGTGATCATGACGAGGTCCTCACTCAAGAGCTGCTCGCGGAGGGACGTGAACTCGGTCCGGGCGTAGTTCTGCTTCGGCAGCTCGGCCATGATGCGCGCGTACGCGTGCTCCACCGCAGTGGCATCCGGCAACGACTGCACACCCTTCGGTGTGACCATCAGCGCCGGCTCGTGGAAGTGCGCCGCTATCGCCTTCGGATCCAGCGACTGGAACGATTCGGCGTACTTCCTGAAAGCTTCGACGGCGGCGCTGAGCGGCGGAGTCGGGAGCCGCTTTTCCGCCTTCATTGGCGATGGCTGGCTCCGCGGCCCTGTTTGACCGTCTGACGCGCTCTCTTGAACCTTCGCCATTGCCTACCTCCGTTCGTGGACCTGCTTCAGTCCTTTTCTGAAACCGTCCGGAGAAGCATCGGAGATGCCAAGGCCCGACTTTCTCGCACCCCCGCCGGCTGAGCCAGAGGGTGCCAACTTGGCGCGTTCCGCGAACGGCTTGTCATCGGGTCTTTGAACGAAGTGTCCGCTGTCGGGCACTGACGGACAGGTGTCCACGGATGCTCGGCACCTCACGCCCATTTTTCGCAGCTTTTCGCGAGCTCGATCGCGACCCCGGGCCTGGCCCGGCTCCTGCAAAGGCTCCCGCTCGAGGAGATTCGAATGCCCCGCAAGTCCCGCGCTCGCTGTTCCTGCCGCTCGCTCGGCCCCCGCCCGCTCTCCCTGCTCATCGTCGAAGCCGGGGCCCAGGTCCCCGACGGCTTTGCTCCCCGTCCCGCCGACTTCGTGGTCCTCTTTCAACAAGCAGGCGAATCACCTCGCGCCTTCTCTCAGCGCGTCGCCGCCCAGCATCAGGAGCTCACCCAGGCGGGCGCGCGTGTCGAACGCGCCGTGGTCATCGTCGGCAGCGAACGCTCCGATGACGTCCTCGCCGCGCGTTATCGTGTCGCTCGAACGCTGATCGCCGGCAGCCAGACTACGGGCGCTCGCGAGCTTTCCTTCCTGGCACCCTCCACCCACACCGCCCGACATGAGCTCGGCGCCCTCGCCGGTGCGCTCCAAGAAGGCCTCTTCGGCGGCGACTTCCGGGTCACCATCGAGCTTACCAGTTCGACTCCAAAGTCGGAGCGGGCGGGTCGTCCGGTGGCTCCGCTGGCTCGGGCGGCGGCGTAGCCGTAGCGTCCGGCGTCGCGCTCGCGCTCGAGCTCCAGTTCGTAGCGTCGGATCCGGCCACGTAGAGCAGCGCGCCCACCGCCAGCAAGAAGAGCCCCACCCCGCCCACGCGCAGCCCGTTCTCCGGGTCGGGCTCCCAGGCATCCGTCGCACACGTCGTTTCGTCATCGTCATCGCCGGTGAAAGGCTCGCAGCCGGTGGCGATGCCGAGCCCCACGATCGCGGTCACTCCGCCCACCGCCCCGATCGTGCCCCCTGCAGTCCGCGCGTGATGTGCGGAGCAGCCTGTAAGGGTATTCGAGCCGATGAGAAGCGTTGCCAGCGCAGCGCGACGCAGCATGGCCGCCCGCTTCTGCACGGGCCATGCCGCTAGAATTCAGCGGGAAAGTGCGGGAGAGCGTGAACGCGCGCAGGCACGGGTGTCTTCCGATGGCGACACGTGTTTGCGACACCCGGCGCCAGAAAGTAAGAGCTCCGAACCTTCGAATGAATCAGAACTCTCGCGCTCTCTCCTCGAGACGGGAGTATGGTCTCGGCCATGGGCGGTCATCACTTGGCCCCTAGCGGGCGCCGTTTCGGCGCGCTCGTCGTTGCTCTCTTCGCAGGGGCAACTTGGGCGTGTGGCGGGTTGTCCTCCCGCGATCCAGTCGGCGGTCACGGCGGCAACGCTTTTGGGAGCGGCGGATCCGACGCATCCGGCGGATTCGGCGCCGTTGGCTCGAGCACGACGGGCGGCCACGGTGGCGCTGCCGGTACCGTCGTCGCCATCCCGAGCGCTGGCACGGGCGGGACCGAGGTCATTATCGACAATGCTTGCGACACCCGCAGCATCGACGCCAAGCTGGATCCCGTCAGCCTGCTCGTGATGTTCGATCGCTCGGGCTCGATGGCGAGTGGGCCCGTCGATCCCGTCACGGAGTTCGATCGCTGGCAGACCTCGACCTCGGCGCTCGAAGAATTTCTCGCCGATGGCCCGAATACGGATGGCGTGGGCGTCGCGCTGCGCTTCTTCCCTCACGACCTCCCTGCGGCAGGCTGCGCCGCTCCGAGCTGCGACGTCGCGGCTTGCGCGGAGCCGCTGGTCGAAGTCGCCACTCTCAGCGCCGAGGACGCTCCCGCTGACGCTCACGAGCAGGCGCTGCTCGATGCCATCGACACGACGAGCCCTGCGCTCGGCACGGAAGGCGGCGCTCCGACCGGGGCCGCGCTGGAAGGCGCCGTCACCTGGGCCAAGGCTCGAAAGGCTGCTCACCCCGAAGAGAGCACCGCCGTGGTCTTCGTCACGGATGGTCAACCCGAAGGCTGCGAGGAGCAAACGAGCTCTCTCGACAGCACCCTGAGCGACGCGCTCGACGCCGGCGTTCGCACCTTCTTCATCGGGTTGAGCGACGCCGAAGACACGAACCTCCAGCATGATGACCTGAACCAGTTCGCCGAAGCAGGTGGTACCAAGGAGGCCTATTTCGTTCAGGACGGCTGGTCTGCGGCGACAGATCTGGTCGAGACCCTGGTCACGGTGCGTGGTCAGGCCATCGCGTGCGACTTCGCTCTGCCCGACTTCACGACCCTGGGCCCGCCTCTCGATCTTCAACGGGTGGAGGTCAACTACATCTGGGGCAACGGCTTCGGCTCTACCTTCTTCACCAGGGTGAGCGCCGCCGAAGACTGTGGGGTCTCCTCGTCTTGGTACTACGACGACGCGGACGACCCGACGCGCATCCACTTCTGCCCCTACGCCTGCTACTACGCGCGCGCCGATACGAAGGCGACGTTCAGCGTCGTGGAGGGGTGCGCGCTCGAGTAGGGCGACTCGCTCACTCCTCCAGCTGCTCGAACGAGAACAGCTCCACCTGCCACTTCGACCAATCCGGATGCGACTTCATCTGGAAGGTCATCTCCCACACCGGCGGCGGAGCGCCCGCGTCCTCATCGGGGAAGACGCGCTTCTGGAACGTGATGGTGACCATCGTGTCTTCGAGCGCGGTCGCGTGGCTCGTCCACTCGGTGTTCTCCAGGTTCGCGCCGTCCGCGGTCAAGATCACGTAATTGCCGCGGCCGCTGATGCTGTAGCCCGGCGAGCCGGAGAGATAGCTGAAGGTGATGTCACCGAGCTCGTTGGTCGACTCGTGGATCGGGCACTCCTGGCCAGGCACCGAATCCATATCCGTGAAGGCCATGTAGCGATCCCGGTCGCTCTCCTTGTTCATGAACCCCACGGGCGCGACGCAGTTCGGTGTCGGCCCCGCGTCCTCCTCGACGTCGGCATCTTCCTCCACATCCGCATCTTCTCCGACGTCCGCGTCTTCGCCGGCATCTTCCTCGTCCGCATCGGGCGCGCCCGCGTCGGGGATCTCCTCATCGTCCTCCGGGACGACCTGGATCCTGAACTCGACGAGCCCTTCACGCCCCGACTCGAAAGTGCCGGACACGGTGGCTCTGCACTCCCCGACCGCCAGACCCTGGACGACCAGGTAGCGCTCGTCTGCCTCGAGCGTGACCCTGGCCTCGTCGTCGCAAGTCGTCACCTTGAGAACGTGCCTGTAGGTCCGCATCGCGTCGTACTCCACGTCAGCCGTCTCCCCGACGCGCACCGTGACCACGTGAGAGTCGATGACTTCTGCATTGGACGACGACGTGGGATCATCACCGCCCACCAGGAAGCAGCCGTCGAGCAGCAGCCCATATCCCGTGATGAATCCCAGCGTGCCGAGAACTCGTATAGCCGTCCGGTAAGCGTCGCGCATTCTCGTCAGAATACGGGCAAGCGTGTGCGCCAAGCCAGGATTCTGGCAGTGTGGTGAAGACGAGCCCGGCTGCCCTCCGGCCAAGCCCCAACCCGGCGCGGATTGAGGCAGCTTCTTTTCGGCGCCCTTGTCCTCGCAGCACCCACATCGGGGCGCAGAGATGCGGGCGCGCTCGTGACGCTCCGCGGCGCGTCATTCAAAAACTCCTGGCACTGAACGAATCCTCGGTCACCACTTGGTGATGGGGCATGGAACGCGCGGGATGAGGCGCTCGAGCGCAAGCGCTTCGACCTCGAGGGTGACCGCATGCTCGGAGCCCGGAGTCTGCTGTTACCGCGTCATCCGGCACTGCGGTGAAGGTCGCCCCTTCCTGGTCGATGGAACGGCGCGCGTCGCCGAGCTTCTCGCGTCCCCATGCGCGTCTGACGAGCGAGCGGCCCAACGCGCGTCTGCTGAAGGAGTGACGGACTCCGATGCCAGGGCTCTCCTCTCGGAAGCCTGGCTCCGGGACGCGCTGATGGAACACGCGTCCGTCGCGGCGTTCGCGCGTTTGACGCTAAAGTTGCTCGCGCAGGGGGCGCCGGCCGAGCTCGTGAGCGCGTCGCAGCGAGCGTCGCTCGATGAGCTTCGGACTGCGAGATGGCGTACAACGACGCCTATTACAGTTGCCAGATCGGGGGCAACAGCTGGAGCTGCTTCATGTGGGCTCAGAATCAGCTCAACACCTGCTTGTGGTCGTGCCCCGCCGAATGCAGCTCCGCGGAGCTGATCGCCTGTCAGGACTGGTGTTACACGCTGCCGTATCCTGGGGACACCAGCACCTGTCTGACCTACTGCATGCAAGACTATTGTTGACGTTCGTCGGAGAAGCGGAGCCGCGTGGACAGGCACCGTCCTCGTGGCCTGGGGCGGCACTCAGGGCTCTCACGTGGGTGTCGCCTTCGAACAGCCCGACACCTTGATACAGAAACTGAAACGCTCCGGCGCGTGCGAAAATGATCGTCGCTCAAGGAGGAGCGCGGTCGATAAGCAAGGTGACCCGCACGCCGTCGGCAAGCGGTGTTTGATCTCGGAGTTTCCGAGGCCGCTCTGCGCGTACCTCCGGTGAAGCCCGCGGCCGACGCCGACTGCACGGGGCTACGAAGGCATGGCTTGCGGCTCTTGCGACTGCATGGCGGGCGAGAGTCCCTCCTGGTATTGCGGGCGGATTTCTGAGGGGAGATGTCGAAGGTGAACCGCGCGAAGGCGCAGTTCTTGCGCTGAGTTCGTGACGCCCTGGACGCTGCGCACGGAAGCAACGCATTGTGCAAATTTGATACACCGTCGCTCGGGGCGTGAAGCACGCTCTCGGCTCAGCCTGCGGAGCGTTCGCACGGTTACACGGAGGCGCTGTTCGATCGCGCGCGGATCCACTCTCGGAGGTGAGCTCGTGCTTCGTGCTTGCGCGACGGTTGCGTTCCGTAGACACTGCCTCGATTTTCCCGACCTGCCTCGGCCAGCGGCTATGCCCTACGGTTCGCGGCACTCATGGGAGGAGGAAGGCAGCATGTCTAGTCATTCGTTAAAGGCAGCGAGTTTAGGAAGGTTCTTAGGATGCGTGAGCGCCGTCTGGTTGCTCGCGGCGTGCTCGTCGGGAGAAGTGGAGCGCCACCCCGAATCCATCGCCGACGTCCGGCAGCACCTCACGTTCGACGGCGCGGTCAGCGTTTCCGTGGTCCTGCGGAGCGATCTCTCCCCGGCAGAGCTCGCGGCGGCGCGCGCCGGCGTCGAGCAGCAGCTGACGGCTCCGGGCTCGAAGGTGGTTCACAACTTCACGTCCGGTCCCGGCATGAGCCTCATCGTGGCCTCCGAGGCGGATCTCCTGGCGCTCGCGGCCAATCCGGCGGTCGCTCGCTTCGACGTGAACCCCAAGCTCGAGCCGTTCATGGCTGACACGCGTCAGATCACGGGCGCGGACACCACCTGGCGGGTGGGATACATCGGGATGAACAGGAAGGTCGCGGTCATCGACTCCGGCCTCGACCTGAGCCACGCAGACATCGCCGACGACTTGGCCGACGAGGCTTGCTTCTGCAGCAGCGTCGACGGACCGTGCTGCCCGGACGGCTCGCCCGTTCAGTTCGGGCCGGGAGCCGCCGCCGAAGCGGATCTCGAGGGCTCGCACGGCACCGCCGTGGCCGGCGCCATTACGAGCTACGGGGAGCTCTCGCCGCGGGGCGTCGCGCCGGACGCGAACATCGTCGCGGTGCGAGTGCTCAAGGGCGGTACGATCGACGACGTCGTCGCCGCGCTCGACTGGTTGGCGTACGAGCACCCCGACATCGACGCGGTGAACCTCAGCATCGGGACGCTCGAGCGTTACGCCGACAACTGCGACCTCCAGCCCGACGCGCCGGCTTACATCGTCAACATCGCGAACGCCCTGCACAACCTGCGCGATCTCGGGATCGTGCCCGTCGCTGCAGTGGGCAACGGCGCCGCCGGCAGCCCCGGCGACAAGACGGCGTTGGCCGCGCCCGCCTGCGTGAGCAAGGTCCTCTCCGTGGGCGCCTCGGACAAGAACGACGTGCCCGCCGCCTTCAGCAACGCGAGCCCGGGCCTCAAGCTCTGGGCGCCCGGCACGGGCTTCGTTCCGACCTCGTCCGAAGCCTCGTGCGATAGCGGGGAAGAGTACTGCGTCGAGGTGGCCACGATCGGCAGCACCTACGGCCGCGCCGAAGGCACCTCGATCGCCGCGCCGCACGTCACCGCGGCGGTGAGCATTCTCAAGCAGGTGAGGCCGGATCTCAGCGTGGACGATCTCGAGGAGTGCCTGTTCGCAGGGCCGCCCCTCACCGATCCTCTGAACCCGAACGTCACCGCGCCGCGGCTCGACATCCTCGCCGCGCTCTCCGCGTGCGACGTGCGAGTCTGCGTCCCCCAGACCTACGAAGCCGAGAACATTTTCCACTCGACGGGGAGCGCGATTTCCGGCGGCTGGAACCTCCACTCGAACGGCTACATCTCGACGGCTCACAAGCTCGACGACGGGCCGAGCGCGATCACCGTGCGCGCTCTCGGTCAGTCGGCGGGCGGCCAGGCTCCGCACATGAACGTGCGCGTCGGCGGCACCCTCATCGGTAGCGCCTACGTCAGCCAGACGTCGTACACGGACTTGACGTTCCCCTTCATGGCGACCAAGGGGACGCACGAGGTTCGCATCGAGTTCGACAACGACTTCTACCAGGCGGGTAACCCTCCTCAAGATCGCAACCTCTTGATCGACAGCACCACGGTCGAGTGCCTCACCGAGCTGCCGCCGGACCCCCCGGCCCCCCCGAGCCCCTGCTCGGACC
>JAEZYO010000586.1 GCA_023419055.1 Pseudomonadota bacterium
GGCTCCACCTCGAAGACGCGAAGCTGAAGGACGAGATCTACGAGGAGCTCGACCGCATCGACGTGCGCGATGTCGCCGCCCTGCGAGCGGGCGCCGCGCTCATCCGCGAGCGCATTCGAAGCGCGCCGTTGCCCCCCGAGCTCGAGTCCGCCGCGCTCGCGGCGTATCGTGAGCTATCCCGTCGCTTCGAAGAGCAAGAGACGGACGTCGCCGTCCGTTCGAGCGCGACCGCCGAAGATCTCCCCACCGCCTCATTCGCCGGGCAACAGGAGACTTACCTGAACGTCCGCGGGAGAGACCGCCTGCTTCGCGCGATCAGGGACTGCATGGCGTCGCTCTTCACGGACCGCTCGATCGTGTACCGCGTCGAACGCGGCTTCCCTCACCGCAACGTCGCTCTCTCGGTGGGAGTCCAGAAAATGGTACGGAGCGACCTCGGAGCCGCCGGAGTCATCTTCACGCTCGACACCGAGACTGGCTTCCGCGACGTCGTCCTCGTCACGGGGGCGTACGGGCTCGGCGAGAGCGTCGTCCAGGGTCGGGTCGACCCTGACGAGTTCTGGGTGCACAAGCCCGGCTTGGCGCGAGGATTTCGCGCCATCATCAGGAGCGAGATCGGCGAGAAAGCGATCCGGCTGGTCTACGGTACCGATGGAGCGAGAGACGTCGAGGAACAGCGTGTTCCGCTCGAACAACGGCGCAAACCCGTGCTCGAGGACGACGAGATCCTGACACTCGCGCGTTGGGCGGTGCGGCTCGAGGCCCAGTACTCCGAGCGCGCCGCCCAACCGACTCCCCTGGATCTCGAATGGGCGAAGGATGGTCGCTCGGGCCAATTGTTCATCGTCCAGGCAAGGCCGGAGACCGTGCACTCCCAGCGCCTCGCGCCGAGCCTTCGCTCGTACCGGCTACGCGCGAAGAGCCGCGTGCTCGCTACGGGCAAGAGTGTCGGCGCCAAGGTCGGCGTCGGCCCAGTCCGAGTGATTCACGCTCCGCGGGAGCTCGAGCACTTCCGTCAGGGTGAAGTCCTCGTCGCGGCCATGACCGATCCCGATTGGGAGCCGGTCCTGCAACGCGCTTCGGCGGTCGTGACCGATCACGGGGGCAGGACCTGCCACGCGGCCATCGTCTCGCGAGAGCTCGGACTCCCTTGTGTGGTGGGCACCGGCAACGCCACCTCGTTTCTCGAGTCCGGAAAGCCGGTCACCGTCTCGTGCGCGGAGGGTGACGAAGGCAAGGTCTACGAAGGAGAGCTGCCCTTCGATCGAGCCGATCTCGACGTCTCGAGCCTCCCTACTCCGAGGGTCCCGGTGATGTTGAACCTCGGCAACCCGGACCTTTCGTTCTCATTGTCGGCCCTCCCGGCTGCTGGGGTCGGTTTACTGCGGATGGAGTTCATGATCTCGGGGTCCGTCGGGATCCACCCGATGGCGCTGGTGCACCCCGAGCGCGTCATGGACGCCGCTGCGCTCGCCGAGATCCGCCGAAGGAGCGCCGGGTTCGAGGGTCCCGAGTTCTTCGTGAGTCGCCTCGCGTCGGGCGTCGGGCGCATCGCCGCGGCGTTCTACCCGCGGCCGGTGATCGTCCGATTCTCCGACTTCAAGACCAACGAATACGCCGGGCTGCTCGGAGGTAGCGCGTTCGAGCCCCGAGAAGACAACCCGATGATCGGCTTTCGGGGGGCCTCCCGCTACTACGACGCGCGCTACCGAGAAGGGTTCGCGCTCGAATGCCGAGCGATCGAGCGCGTGCGAGATACGTTCGGTCTCGACAACGTGAAGCTGATGATCCCGTTCTGTCGCACGCTGAAAGAAGCCCGACAGGTGCTCGCCGAGCTCGAGAAAAATCGGCTCGCGCGCGGGCGAAACGGGCTCGAAGTCTACGTGATGTGCGAGATCCCGAACAACGTGATCTTGGTGGACGAGTTCGCCGAGTTGTTCGACGGCTTCTCCATCGGTTCGAACGATCTCACTCAGCTGACCCTCGGGATCGATCGCGACTCGGACCTCTTGGCGCCCCTCTTCGACGAGCAGGACGAGGGGGTGCGGCGCTCCATCGCCCGGGTCATCGAGCGAGCCCACCTTCGAGGTCGCAAGGTCGGGCTGTGCGGCCAGGCGCCGAGCGACCACCCGGAGTTTGCGCGCTTCCTTGCGGAGGCGAGCATCGACTCGGTCTCGGTGACCCCCGACGCGTTCCCCGACGTGGTGCGTATCCTCAGCTGACCCGTCGAGCGCGCCGCGGTCGCGCCGCTTCGCAATTGGCCTCGAGTCAGGCCCCTTCGCGGACCGTCAGCACCGGACAGGTCGCGTGCCTCACCACACGCTCGGCCACGCTACCGAGCAGTACGTGAGCAAGTCCGCTCCGCCCCTGCGTGCCCATCACGACCAGGTCGTAGCCGTCGTGCTCGATGGCGTCGAGGATGACCTGTGACGCGATCCCTGGCTCCGCGCGCGTGCGGCGAATCGAGATCCCGTCGCGGGCCGCGTCCCCAGAAAGCTCCCTGAGCGCGGTCTCCGCGTTGCCCTGGACCAACGCGGCCAACTCCGAAGCGTGAGAGCCGGCGATGCCCAGCGTGTCCGGTGCCACGAACTCCGGCACGCTCCAGACGTGCAACACGTCCACGGCGGCTCCGTATCGTGATGCCAGGCTCGACGCGTACTCGAGCGCACGACGAGAACCCTTCGAGAAGTCGACGGGGACCAAAATCGTTCGAATCAGGTCCATGTGCCCCGGGATGCAGTGTTCGTGCCCCGCGTGAGCTCCGTCGTGCCCGGCCCCTAGAGTAGGTTCTGGACCAACTTCAGCACGTCGACGTAGCTCAGGATCCCAACGAGCTTGTCCGTGTCGACCTCTACGACCGGCAGCGCTCCGACGCGGTTCGTGACCATCGTTTCGACCGCGTCCACGAGCTTGGTCTCGGGATGCACGGCGAATACTTCGGTGGTCATGACGTTCGAAATCGGTTGAGACAGGCGTCGTTCGACCTCGTCGGGGTTCTCTCCCTTCTCCAATACTCCTACCAGGAGCGGTCGCAGATCACGCTCACTCACGATGCCCACGAGCCGCTCGTCCTCGACGACCGGCAGGTGTCGGATGTCATCGAGAACGAGCAGCCTCATGGCGAGTCGCACGCTGTTCTCCCGCTTGATGGCGCGAACCTCGGGGCTCATCACTTGCCTGACGATCACCTCGGACCTCCCTTTCGAAAATGGAAGCAAGCGCCGTACCTCCGGAGCCGCGGCCCCACGCCGGCGCCCGTCGGTTTGCACATCGGTGAGGCGTTCAACCGAGACGCAGCGCCTGCGCGGGACCTCATCGCGACCCGCAGATTTTGCGCCGTCCCCTCGCGACACCGCGAGCTTTGCCGCGTTTTTTGGTCGGTACGACGCTTGCTAATCGGGGCGCATGTCGCGAGGAAGGACGCCGATCCAGTGCTGGACGTTGATGAAGCGCAACGTGTTTACCGCAACGCCGAAGTCTAGCATCGCGACGGTCGCAGAGACCATGCGGCGGGAGGGTATCGGGTTCTTGCCTCTGGTCGACGCTCAGCAGCACGTCGTCGGCGTGGTGACCGATCGAGACATCGCGATCCGCGGCTTCACTCGAGGTCTCCCGCCAGAGACGCCCGTCGAGCACGTCATGACGACCGACCTCGTGACGTGTCGAATCGACGAAGCGCTCGCCGTGGCCGAGGCGCGAATGATCGAGCATCGCAAGTGGCGGCTCCTGGTCGTCAATGAGCAGCGTCAGCTGATGGGCATTCTGACTCTCGTGGATCTCGCGCACGCAGCCGGGCCGTTCAAGGCGGGGCTCCTGCTCAGGCAGCTCGTCGATCGGGACTACCGCCTCGAGGCAGCGCGGCAAGAGCTCGTGTGAACGTTCGACTCGAAAGCTCGAGCGCTCAGTGCAACCTGACACAGCACGTGGTCGAGGTTCCGCCTTGCCGGCGTCGAACGATCGCGAAAGGAACCGCAGTTGCCCCGGCACGATGACTCGTGCACTATGCAGCCGAATGACGGCGTCGCCAGCAGCGACCAGGAGCTGGCAAATCAACGCGACGGGGAACAAGGGCCCGATCTGGGTTTCGTTCGTCGGCCCGACCGCGAGCGAGGAAATCCCTGACCTCATCACCGCCCTCGCTGCCGCCATGCCCGACAAGCAGGCCAAGCTGGTCTTCGACCTGCGGAAGCTCGAGGGCTACAACCCCGACACCAAAGAGCCCTTCAAAGCTTGGCTGGCGGAGCACAAGCTCGAGATCGAGGAAGTCGTAGTGCTGGTGCCGAAGGCCCATGTCATCGTTCGCATGGTTACGGCCGCGGTTGCCCTGGCTGCGGGCGTGAAGATTCGAGTCGAAGAGGCTTTCGAAGGTTCCGACGGCGTCACTCCATCGCGCCCCTGACTACCTCCTCGGCTTCCGGGGAGCTGTCGAGCAGCTTGCGGATGCGCGCAAATAGAGCTTCGTGCGTGAACGGCTTCTCGAGCAGATGCGCCGCCTGGTCCGCCTCCGACAGCATGTCCTGAGTGTACCCGGAGATGAAGAGCACGTGCGTCTGCGGGCGGCTCTCGCGGAAACGCCGCGCGAGCTCCGCGCCGCCCATCCTCGGCATCACGAGATCCGTGATGAGGAGGTGGATCGCGCCGGTGTGCGCCTCCGCTGCGCGCAGAGCTTCTTCTCCGTTGGACGCTTCGATCAATCGGTAACCCTGGCTCGCGAGCTCGCTGACGAGCAGGCTTCGAACCAGGTCATTGTCCTCCACGAAGAGCAACGTCTCAGTGCCGGCAGGCGCGGGCTGCGAAGGTCGTACGGCCTGATCGGGCTCGAGCGCCGCCTCGGCCTCGGGGAAGTAGATGGTGAACGACGTCCCCGCGCCGAGCGCGCTGTCCACGGTGATGTGACCGTCGTTCTGCTTCACGATGCCGTAGCACATCGCGAGACCCAGGCCGGTGCCCTTGCCGAAAGCCTTCGTCGTGAAGAAGGGCTCGAACAAGTGCTCGCGCGCTTCCTCACTGAGCCCCTGCCCCGTGTCCCGCACGGTGAGCACGGCGAACGAACCGGCGGACACGCCGGGCAAGGGGCTGTGCGCGCTGCCGTTCAGAACGAGCCGCGTCGTACCGAAGCAGAGCTTGCCGCCGTTCGGCATCGCGTCCCGCGAATTGAGCGCCAAATTCAAGAGCAGCTGCGACATCTGGCTCGCGTCGACCTTGACGGGCAGGCGCTCCGGCGAAAGGTCGGCGCTGACGTCGATGTTCTCTCCGAGCACGCGCTCGAGGAGCGCCGAGGTTTCGAGGACGACGTCGTTCAAATCGAGCACCTTGGGCTCGATCACCTGGCGGCGCGCGAAGGCGAGCAGCTGCTTCGTGAGGTTCGCTCCCCCTTCCGCCGTGAGCTGCAAAAGCGACAGGTACTCGTGAGCCATCGAGTCCGCCGGCATCGCGCGCTGCGCGAGGGTGATCAGACCGAAGATGCTGGTGAGCAGGTTGTTGAAGTCGTGCGCGACCCCGCCGGCGAGCCTACCGATACTTTCGAGCTTCTGCGCCTGGAGCAGGCGGTCTTCCAGTTGCTTCCGGTCGGTAATGTCTTGAGCGACCACGACCATGGCGACCACGTTGCCCTCGTCGTCGAGCTCGGGCAGCCTCGCCGTTTCGAACCAACGCGTGCCGAGGGTCGGAACCTCGAGCTGCTCGATGGCGCCGAGCTTGGCTCGACCGGAGGCGAGCACCTCGAGATCGGCCTCGCGGTAGCGGCTCGCTGCCGCCGAGTGCCACCGCTCGATCTCCTCCAGACCAAGCTCCGTACGGGGGAGCGCGAGAGCTTGGGCGACGGCGCGATTCACGCGCAAAATCCGATTGTTTCGGTCCTTGTACAGCACGTACGCGGGTATCGCGTCGACGATTCGAGAGAGCTCGTCACGCTGCCGCCTCAGTTCCTCCAAACTGAGGGCGCCCCCCGGGACATGGGCGCCGTCCCCCGTCACTGCTCGGCCAACCTGGTCATGGTGATGCGAGAGAAACGTCCTCCTCGAAGTCCTCGCGGACGCGGATCTTGACGCCGGTGGCGAAGCTAATCACGGCCGTCACCATCTTCAAAATGACGTCCGACCGCGGCACGAGCACCGTGATCTGCGCGATCCGCGGCTTGTTCGTCCGAAGCCACTTCTTGATGGGCTCCTTCGTCTCCGGGTTGTGTCCGACGAGCTCACGTAGGTCGAAGACGATGTTCGCGTCTTCGGCGGGCATCATTTCCGACAGCGCGTTGATGAATTGCGGGATCTCGTGAGTCAGCGTCGGCCCGGCGAAGCGCAACCAGATGGTCCCCGTCGCCGCCACCTTGGTGATCGCCCAGCTGGGCTTCGCCCCACTTCTGTCGACCATGGAGTTTCCGTATCTCATTGCCTCGCCCCGAGCGTCAAGCGCGGGTTTTCTAAGGATCATTAATCCACGTCACCACCTTAGCCCGTGAGTAGGTCGGCGCACTGTCACGGCAGAATCCCGCGAGCAGGGCCGCTCGGCGGCGCCACGTGACAAACGGAGCAATCGTGAACGTCAGCAGGGAAACGATCCGAGCGGTCGTGAATCGCGTGCACCCGAATGTCGATCGCGTTGTCCGGCTCGATCCCGAGAGAAGAGTGACAACCGAAGCAGGCGCGCCGGTCTCCCATGCCGTGCAGGACGGTCTCGAAGTTCGTGCGCTCACCGGAGTGGCAGTTCCCGCAGGTAGTCCGAGGAGCAAAGCTCGAAGGAGCCGTTTGCCCGACCTGGATCTCGGCCGTCGTCCCCCGATTCAGCGCCTCCCCGGCGTAGTCTCGACGTGCCTTGATCGCAGCGACATAGGTCCCGGGTTCCGCGTCGCTCGGGATGGTGAAGGTCACGATGTCGGAAACGGGCAAGGACCAGAGACCAGGTTCCGCAAATCCGCCGAAGATGACGCCTGCCGGTGGAATGGTCTGACCGACCGCGGAATATCCGTCCACGTGAGTGGTCGCAAAGGGCACTTGAGGCGCGAAGAAGAGCGCAGGGTCCACGACGGTCGCCGGTGT
>JAEZYO010000629.1 GCA_023419055.1 Pseudomonadota bacterium
CGGCGACTTGGGCACCCGTTCCGGAAGGACCTGGGCAGCCGAATCGGAGCGAAGCGACGACCGCAGGGGTCAGGTGGTGGGGGTGTCCGAAATGTCGTTGGGAGCGAGGCCTTTCTTCCGCCGCATGGACTGTCCGCGCAGCGTGATGACGTGAGCGTTGTGGACCAGGCGATCGCAGATCGCGTCCGCGATAGTCGGGTCTGAGAGCATTTCGTGCCAAGTTTTCGTCGGCACTTGCGAAGTGATCACGGTCGACGAGTGGTCGTAGCGATCCTCCAAGACCTCGAGCAGATCGCGCCGCTCGGTGTCTTTCATCGGCGCGATCAGGAAGTCATCGAGGACGAGCACGTCGAAGCGCGAGATGCGACCGAGCTCGGAGGCGTAGCTGCCGTCGGCGCGGGCAACAGAGAGCTGATGCACGAGTCGCGGGACGCGCACGTAGAGAGCGCGGAACCCTTGCCGGCACGCAGCGTTGGCGAGAGCGCATCCGAGGAAGCTCTTCCCGACACCGGTCGGCCCCATGACGATCACGTTTTGCTTTGCGCGAACCCAGCTGCAGGTGGCGAGCGAGCGCAACACCGACTTGTCGAGGCCGCGAGCCGCGTCGGCGACGACCTCTTCGATCGCGCCGCTCACCGGGAGTTTGGCTTCTTTGACGCGACGACCGGTCCTGCGGTTGTCGCGCTCGAGCCACTCTCTGTCGACCATCATGCCGACCTTCTCGGCGAAGGTGAGGCCGTTGTCGGGCTTGTCCACGAGCTCGCGGAACACCTGAGCCATGGTGCGAAGCCGCATGGCGTTGAGCTTGTCCTGGGTTTCTTGATCGATCATTCCGTTGTCTCCTTGTCGAAGTAATCGCCGCCACGAATGTGCTCGTGACGGGCGAAGTTGGTTGGCTCGGGCTCGTCCTTCGGCACGGCCTTGGTTTCGAGCTTTCGCTTGAGGATCGCGTTGACGCTCCTGCGGGTCGGGCCGCCCGGACCGGCGATCACGAGCGCGCGAGCGCACGCGGCGTCGAGCCGCTCGTTGCCCACACGTTGGGCGTCGCGCACGAGCGCTTGCACGGCGCGGTAGCCGAACTCGGGATTGCGATAGCGTGCGAGGATGGCTTCGACGACCTTGCCGACGTTGGGTCCGAGGCTTCTGCCCCACGACAACATGCGCTCGGGCGGCCACTTGCCGTAGTCGCGGTGAGACTTGGGCATGTGCTCGGGACACGTCACGTAGGTGCCCTTGGGCCCACGGCTGCGCTCGTGTGACGCGACACGCTTGCGGCCGTCGAACACCTCGACGGTGTTCCGAGTGGCGCGCACCTCGACCTTAGCGCCCGTGAGTGTGCAGTGAACGCTGTAGTAGCGGCTGTCGAACTCGACGTGGTAGTCGACGTTGACCTTGGCCTTCTTCCACTCGCCTCGCTCGAACCGCAGCTCGGGCAGCGGTCGCATCGCCGGGCGGTCGATGCTCTCGAAGGCCGATCGACGACAGCCTTCGAGCTTCTGGAATGGTCGCGTGTTGAGGCGCTCGAGCAGCTCCCGGATCGCGGCGTTGAGCTCGGCCAGGCTGAAGAACGTGCGATTGCGCAGCACCGCGAGGATCCAGCGCTGCGCGAGCAGCACGCCGGCCTCGACCTTGGCTTTGTCTCTGGGTTTCCCTGGTCGCGCCGGGATCACGGCGACGCCGTAATGCTCGGCCATCTCGAGGTAGGCGGGATTGATGTCAGGGTCGTAGCGGTCGGGCCCGGTGACGGCGGCGCGGAGCTGATCGGGGACGGCGATCTCGGGAACGCAACCGAAGTACTCAAAGCCGCGGACGGTTGCATCGATGAAGTCGGCGGCGCTCTGCGTCGCAGTCGCCTCAGCGTACGTGTAGTTGCTCGCGCCGAGCACCATCACGAACAGCTCGACATCGATGACTTCTCCCGTTTCGCGATCGAAGATGCGCGGCCTCTTCCCGGAGTAGTCGATGAAGACCTTCTCCCCGGCGCGATGCGTCTGCCGCATGATGAGCGCGAGCTTCGACTTCCACGCCGCGTACAGGTCGCAGAACTGGCTGTACTGGTATGGTCGCTGCGAGCTGCCACAGAGCGTGGCGGCCTCCTGGTAGTCGACCCAGAGCGTCTGCAGCGTGACGCCCGTCTTGCAGAGCTCGCGGTGCACCCACGCAAAGTCGATCGGCACGCGCGCCGGCGGCTCATTGCGGCCGACGAGCTTGAAGACGCGCGCTTCGAGCTCGGCGTCGTCCAGGTCCCGCGCCGCGTCCCACGTCAGCCCGGCAGCGCGTGCTCGCCTCAGATAGTCGCTAACTGAGCCCTTCGATAGCCCCGTCGAGGCGTGAATCTCGCGGTGCGTGCAACCCAGCTCGTAGTGCAGTCGGAGAACTTCTCGAATCTTGCGCATGGTGTGTCGCGTCGACATCGGCTCGTGCGCCCCCGAGGGGTGCAGGGAGCCGGCTGGTGACCACCACGGTCGTCGCCGAATCCAGGGCCGGTGCCGGCCGATCTGGGAGCGTCACGCGGGCGTGCCCGCGCTACGCCGCCGCGCCCAGGTGCTCCGGAACGGCTGCCCAAGTGCGCCGGAATCCGTACCCAAGTGCATCGGAATCCGTGCCCAAGTGCTCCGGAACGGCTGCCCAAGTGTGCCCGGAATGGCTGCCCAAGTCCCGCCGGAATCCGCGCCCAGGTGCGTCCGGAATACGCACCCCACGAGCTCGTGGAACGAAGGCAAAGCTCCTCCGTTCGGCCGCTTCGACACCGCCAGCGCGTGCGCCGAAAGCTCCGCATGCAGCGCCTGGAGCTCCCGATCCGCCGCCTCGAGCTCCGCCGCCGCGCGCGCGTTCGTCTGCGCCTCCGGCAACGCCTCGAGCTGCTCGCGCACCGCCCGATAAAGCTCCCGCTGGTCACGCTGCGCGTCGTGCACCACCGCACACAGGTTCCCGAGCCCCAGCGCCTGCAACCGGTAGTGCACCACATCCAGCGCCGTCCGCTTGTCACACACGAACAGCACCCGATCCCCCTTGCTCAAATGATCGGCCACGATGTTCGTGATCGTCTGCGACTTGCCCGTCCCCGGCGGCCCGTGAATCACGAGCCCAGTCGCCCGCCGCGCGAGCCTCACCGCCCGCACCTGACAGGGATCCGCCTGACTCACACAATGCTCCGAAGCCACCGCCGACACCGCCGCTACTGCATCGGCGTGCAACGCTCCGTTCTCGAGCCCGAGCTCCGAACCCACCCGTAAAAAGCTGCGCAACGGCTCCTGAACCGCCTCTCCCTCGACCAGCGCCTCCAGATCATTCAACAGCCCCTGATTCGCTGCCGGAAACAACCCGAGCACCGCACTCGCCACGATCCCCGCCTGCTTCCCCCGCTCATCATCCGCCCGCGGAGTCGCCGAAAGCGCCAGCGTCTCAGCATCGAACGCCGCCTCCGGCGTCGGCAACTCGAGCGCAGCGCACACCGCGGTCACGAGCTCCTGGATCTCGCGCCAGGGCTCCTTCCCCTCCTCATCACCATCCAGCGCCCCGAGCTTCTTCCCCGACACCTGCTGCACCCAGGCGAGCAGCGCCGCATTCGGCACCACCAAATCCGCCCCGTCCCCCGCGGCTTCCAGCGTCAAACTCGGCGGCCGCGTCGGCTTCACCGAAAGCTGCACCGGCACGAACGC
>JAEZYO010000639.1 GCA_023419055.1 Pseudomonadota bacterium
GGTAGCGGCGGAGCTCTACCTCGAGCGCGACACCAAGGAAGACGCGATGCAGGCCCTGGCAAAGCTCCAGGTCTGCTTCCAAGCCGACCCGCGCAACCTCGATACGCTCGGTCTCCTCGCGCGTGCCTTCAACGGCATCGAACAGGAAGCGAAGGCGCTCGAGGTGTACAAGGAGATGGCGCGCATCGCGCGCGAGCAGAACAAGGCGGACCTCTTCGCCCAGCTGCTCACGCACCTGAAGCAGATCGCGCCCAACGACGACCAGGTGCGCGCCCTCGACACGTTGCGGCCCCCCGGCGCGAGCGTCGCGCCGCCGAGCGCAGCGCCCGTCGCAGCGGCGAGCGTGGCGCCGCCGAGCACGGTGGTCGTGGCGGACGCGGACGTCGAGCTCATCGAAGAAGACTCCGCGGTCGAGATCCCGCTCGTGCAGCAGGCACGGCCTGCGCTCGTGACGGCGCCGGACGTCGTCGTCGTCAACGAGCAGCAGCTCGAGGCCGCCGAGGAGCTGCTCGATCCGAGCTCGTTCGACGCGCGCGGTCACGCCAAGAAGGCGATCGTCGACGCCGACTCCTTCCGCAAGCTGCGCCTCTTCTCGAAGGCGATCGAGACGCTGCACATCGCGCTCGAGATCGACCCTCGCTCGATCGAGATCCGCGAGAAGCTGCGCGAGGTCCTGATCGAGGCCGGCGATCGCGAAGGCGCCATCGCGGAGACCGTGAACCTCGCCGCTCTCTACGTCGATCGCGGCGAGCTGATCGAAGCCGAGCCGCTCCTGCGCGAGGTGCTCGAGGTCGAACCCGGGCACGAGGCGGCGCTCTCCATGCTCGCGGAGATCGTGCCCGGCGCCGCCGGCGAGATGATCCCGCCGTCGCCTGCGTCCTACGACGCCGACGCGCCCCTGCCGTCCTACGATCTCGAAGAGGTCGGCGCCGAGCAGGCGCTCAGCCGCGTCGGCGCTCCGGCGCGCGAAATGCTCCGGTCCGAAGACTTCCTCTCCGACGAGCCCTTCACGGGCGAGGCGCCGCTGCCGGCTTTCCCGCTCTCCACGTCCGACGATCTCACGGCGATCGACGACGTCGAGCCGATCACCGACGTGGACCTCCTGAGCGGACCCGCCGCAGGACCGAGCGCCTCCGAGATCGAGGTGCTCGAAGGCGTGCTCGAGGAGGCCGAGTTCTTCACGGCGCGCGGCCTCTACGAAGACGCTCGCACCATCCTGACCGAGCAGCTCGGGCGCACGCCCAATCACCCCCTCGTCCTCGAAAAGCTACGCGAGGTCGAAGAGGCTTCGGCCTCGACCGGCGCGGGCAGCCAGACCATCGAGCTCAGTATGCTCGGCGCCGCGCGACCGAGCGCGAACCCTGGCTACGACGTCTCGGCGTCGCTCGGGGCGCTCGACGAGATCGAGCAGCCGCCCGAGAGCGTGGCCGCGGAGTCTGCTCCACGCGCCGTGCAGAACGTCGACGTCGACCAGGTGTTCGCGAAGTTCAAGGCCGGCGTCCGCGCGCAGGTCACGAACGCGGACAGCGCGACGCACTACGACCTCGGCGTAGCCTACAAGGAGATGGGCATGGTGGGCGACGCCATCAACGAGTTCGAGGCCGCCGCGCGCGATCCGAGCCGCGAGTGCATGTGCCACGCGATGATCGGCATGATCCACCTCGAGCAGGGCGCGCTCGACCAGGCCGCGGAGAGCTACATCAAGGGCTTGAGCGCGACCGAGAAGACGGTCGAGCAGGAGATGAGCCTCTACTACGACCTCGGCAACGTCTACGAGATGAAGGGCAAGAACCAGGACGCCCTCTACTACTTCCAGAAGATCGCTCGCCGCGACCCGGGTTACCGCGACATCGCCGATCGCATCCAGACGCTCGCGCCGCAGCTCGAAATCGCCGCGCCCAAGGCGCCGGCCGCCCGCGCCGTCAACGACGACGAAGAGTTCGATCGCGTCTTCGACGATCTGTTCGACAAGTAGCGGCACGAGCTCGGCGAGCCGCCAGGAACGGACGAACGTCAGCGGCCCTGACCCTCCACGGGCATCCCGGATGCCATGCCTCCAAGAGGTGTTCGATACGAATCGGCTCCGCTGTTTCGAAGTCGTTCCTGATCTCGAGCTCGGGGATCAGCGTGGTGAGCTCGTCGTCGAGCCTCAGCGCCCCTTGCTGCACGAGCCTCAACGCAGCGATGGCCGTGAAGATCTTCGACAGCGAGCCCACACGAAATCGGGTGGACTCCTCGATGGCGGGTGCATCCGGGAGCTCGGATCGGATCCCTGAATCAGAGGCGTCTCCATCCTACGCACGATGCCGTGCACAGCACAGCAGCCAAGAACTTCATCGATTGAGCCCTAGGCGTCGCTCGCTTCACACGCCGAGGCGGCGCTTCAGCTCTTCGGTCGAAAGCTCCTCGGTGATCTGCTGGAACGACCAGCGGTGACCGAAGGGATCGCTGATCCAGGCGACGCGCGCGCCGTGCGGCTGTTCGGCGATCGGGCGATCCAGGACGGCGCCGCCACCCACCGCGCTCGCCACGAGCGCGTCCACGTCTTCGACGTTCACCACGATCGCGACACCGCTGCCGCTCGGCGAAGGGGCGATCGCCTTGTAAGCGGGGTACTCGTCGGAGAGGTAGAAGACCGCTTCACCGAGTCTCAGCTCCGCGTGACCGATCTTGCCCTCCCAAGGAACGCGCAGGATCTCGACGGCGCCGAAGGCGCGCGAGTAAAACTCGATGGCGCGCTCGGCATCCTTCACGGTCAGGTACGGGACGATGGGTTGCCTCTTGGGGTTGGCCACGCAATCCTCCTTTCCGAACGTTTCAGTCGCGATCGATGATGCTGGCGAGCAGCTCGCCGGACGCGCACAG
Organism: Pseudomonadota bacterium; assembly: GCA_023419055.1. The sequence goes on from JAEZYO010000639.1 coordinate 2,866, forward strand.
CGTGCCATCGACGGTCGCTTCCCCGCGCAGCTTCCAGACGTTCGATCGATGCTGGATCACCTCGACGTAGAGCTCGAGTTGATCGCCGGGCGAGACCGTGTGCCGGAACTTCGCCTTGTCGATGCCGAGGAAGTACATCTGGCTGCGCGAGGCGTCGAACGGCTCGGACGCGTACGCCAAGATCCCGCCGATCTGGGCGAGGGCTTCGATGATGAGGACGCCCGGCATGATGGGCCTGCCCGGGAAATGCCCCTGCGTCCAAGGCTCGTTGTTGCTCACGAGCTTGTAGCCGCGGATGCTCTGCTTGGGCACGATCTCCGTGACCCGATCGACCATCACGAACGGGTACCGGTGCGGCAAGATCTCGAGGATCTTCGCGCCGGTGATGCGGACGTGCTTGGGCGCGCTGCTCAAGGCTTGGGCTTGGGCAGCCCCGGTGCCGGCGCGGCCGGTGCCGGCATGAGGCTCGGCGCGCCGCTGCTCTTCGGAGCGGCGGGGGCGGCCTCGCCCGTGGCGCCCTGGTTGTAGAGCGTGATGACCTGATCGGTGACGTCGAGGTCCGAGCGGACGTAAGGCACCGCCTGCTTGTCGACGACCATGTCGTAACCCTGCTGGGTAGCGACGCGGCGGATCAGGCCCATGGCCTTCTGGAAGATCGGCTGGGTGAGCTCACCCTGCTTCTTCTGCAGCTCTTTGTTGTAGTCGACGAAGACCTGCTGGAGCTGCACCATCTCGCGCTGCCACTTGTCGACGCGCTTGGCGAGCGCGGCCTTGCTGAGCACGTCGCGCTGCTTCTCGATGTCGTCGCGCTCCTTGGCGAGCTCTTCCTGCTTCTTGTCGAGCTCGCGCTGGCGGCTGTCGAAGACCTTCTTCAAGGTCGCCTGCATGCGGAGACCCTCTTCGGTCTCCATGATGGCGCGCTGCGTGTCGACCACGGCGATCTTGGACTGGGCGTAGACGGGGAGCGCGAGAAGGAGACCTGCTCCGACGAGACCCAGGAGCCGAGTGGACGAGCGAGACAGAGCCATGCGGAGCCTTTAGCGACCACCGGTCAGTGGGTCAAGCCGGGCCCTCGGGGCCCGCCCAAAATCCCGCATCGACCCCGCCGGCCGGCTACTTTTCGCAGCGCTCGGCGAGCGACGCCTCGGCCTCGGCGAGGCCCATCGGAGCCCCGATCCACTCTCCGTCCGACCAATCCCCGCGAAGCGGCCGCCGGGCGTTCGCGATCGAAACCCAGTAAAAGAGCTCGAGGACGGTGCCGTCCAAGAAGCGCCTCGGCTCGTAGCGCAGGACCTCGCCGTCGCAGCGGGGCAGCGACGTGAGCCTCGCGGGTGCTCGACCGAGCCCGCAGGTCTTCTCGAGGAAGCGGTCCACGTTCTCCGGGGCGTCGCCCACCACACCGAGATTTTTCCCCGAGGCGTCGAGGAGGAAGTACCAGTCCACCGCGCTCAGGGGCAGCTCCGAGTACGAGTGCCGGTACGCGATCAAGCTCCCCACGAGCGACTTCTTGGCGCACTGCCGGATCACCGAGAAGCCGTTCGCGTCGGTCACGAAACGGAAGCGCCGCTCCTTGATGTTCACGGAGTAGAGCGCCAGCGAGGTCGCCCAGCCGTCCGTCTGGAAGTACACGGAACGTCCGTCGGCCGAGAAGGTCGGCGCGAACAGGTGGTCACTCGGGATCAGGCCGGTCTCGCCGTCCGGCAGCTTACCGACGCTCGTGCGAAGATCGACGAGCAGACGCGCGTTCGAACCGTCGAGGTCCGCGATCCAGAGCTCGTGGTGAGAGCCGTACTCCTCGCGGACGAACGCAAAGCTTGCTCCGTCTGGCGACAGCACGAACCCCTCGTCTTCTTCGGCGAGCTCTTGCGCCGATCTGACGAGCGCAAAGAGGTTGTTGTCCGCTTGCGATCTTGGCCGAGGCAGCTCGCCGTCCTCGGGGGACGCCCCCTCGAGCAGGCGAGCCGCAATCTCGTGCGCGAGCTCCTCGCCAGTCGAAGGTGTGGGTTCGGTCGCCGGAGGCTCGGCAGGTGCGGGCGGCCGGAATTCGAGCTCGAGAGGAGGAAGCTGCGACGTCAAACCCGCTTCGCGAGGTTCGCTCTGAATCGCAGGGCGAGGCTTTGGCTCCTTCGCTCGCGGCGGCGCGGCGCAGGCGCCGAAGAAGAAGGCACAGAGGACTAGTCCGAGCTGCGAGCGGATCTGCATGGCGTGCGCGCCGAGTGCAGCTCGCGTGCCACGCCCTATTTCCCTCGGAAGCGCGAGGAAACGGCGTGTTACTGCGGCTCAGGGGCCACAGCGCGTGTCACGCCTTGCACCAGGCGCGCTCGACGTTCGAAGGTTGCTCGAGGATAGGGCGAGCGTGGACCCCGCTGTCCGCGGTAGGTCGACGAGCGCCGAAGGGGCGCACCAGCACCAGGCCGAGCGCGGCGTAGATCACCGAGTGCACCACGAGCGGCACTTGCTCGGTCGGCAACGCGAGGTGCGAGTTGTTGAGATGCACCGCGACGTGAGCGAGCACCACCACGAGCAAGCTCTGGCCGGATCGCTCGTGGGCCCAGGTGAAGACGAGGCTGCCCCCCGTGAAGAACAGCGCCATCACGAGGAAAAGTTCGAGCGGGATCCCCTGCGCCACGAACATCGGGATGTGCCAGAAGCCCCAAAGGACGCCGAGCAGCCCGCTCGCCGCGAACGCGCCGAAGCGCTTCTGCAAGCGCGGGAGCGCGTAGCCGCGCCACCCGACCTCTTCCGCGATCGAAATGATGAAAGCGAACACGACCCGCGAGCCGTCCGGCCAATAAACGATTGGACCGGCGCGCCCCGCCGCTGCCAAGAGCCCCAGGACCCCCGAAAGGAGCAGCGGAGGGAGCACGACGGCCACCACGTAGACGTGGAGGGGAGCGCGCCACCGCCCGAGCCCCGAGTAGAGCTCGCGCACGGCAGGCTGACCTCCTTCACGCGCCGTCAGGACGGTCGCCGCGGCGAGCGGCCCGAAAATGCCGAGCATCGCGAACGGTAGGTAACTCTCGAGCGATCCGGGCAGGAGCCCGCGTCCGGCGAAGACTCCGGGTAGCTGGAGCAGCCACGTGATCCCGAAAGCGAGAGCGAAGAACGAACCCCACGCGCGACCGTGACTCATGGTCCGCGTTCGACAAGCCGCGCGGACCAGAGTTCCCGAAGAGGTCACACGAGCACGGAGTCGTCCGTCTGAATGGTCTCCATCAAATCGAGGCTCGAGGTCTCCTCGTCGCGGCGGACGGCGATCTCGTACAGGTCCACGAACATCTTCGGATGAGCGCGCACGAGATCGAGGAAGCGCTCCCGCGGCAAGAACAGCGTGATGGTCGGGTGATGCGCGACCACCTCGGCGATGGTCGGCCGCCTGAAGACGAGCGCGACCTCGCCGAGGATGTCGCCCGCGCCGAGGTGCGCGACGACGGTACGCTCGCGATCGTCCTGGCGCACCACGGCCGCGTCTCCTGACGCCACGATGTAGAGCCCTTCACTCGCCTTACCCTGCGCGACGATGCGATCGCCCGGCTCGAATGCCTTGATGGTGAAGCGCTCCACGAGCGCGACGCGCTCGGCGCTGCTCACGTTGCGGAAGAGCACGCAGGTCTTCGCCAGGTTGTCGAGCAAGCGGCGGCGACAATGTTCGGCGAACTCGCGCGCCACCCGCGGCGTCTTTTGTGCGACGCGATCGAGCGCCTCCTTGCTCGCGCGCAGCAACACCGAGGGCCGCTCCGCGGTCACCGTCGCTGCGCGAGGGGATCGCAGGAGGAGCGCCATCTCTCCCACCAGCGCGCCGCTCCCCACCCGCGCGAGCCGCAGCGTACCGACTCCGTCCGCGGCGCGCTTCTCGACGTCGAGCTCTCCACGCGCGACCACGAAGGCCTCGCTGCCGAGCTCGCCTTCCGTCACCACACGGTCGCCCTCGGCCACGAGCTCTACCTCGAAGATCTCGATGAAGGCTCGCAGCGCGTCGGGCTCGAGCGACGAGAACAACGGCGCGGGAGCAAAGGTCGGCTGCCCGAGCGCTTCGAGCGCGACCGCGGCCTTGGCGAGGATGCGGCGCGCGTCGGCGAGCAGATCGGCGTCGGAGCGCGTCTCCGGGATCGCGGGCAGCTGGTCGAGCGCCTTCGGGAGCTCGGGGGGAACGCCGCGACGCTCCTTCAAGCGCGCCGAGCCGCGACCGAACGCGCGGGCGATCGCCTCGTAGGCCATGTCCGCCTCTGCCCCGGCGGCGCGCAGGTAGCTCGCGGCAACGACCGCCACGGGCAAGTTGCCGGAGTCGACCGCCGCGTGCACCGCTTGATCGAGGGCGCGAACGAACGCATCCTCCTTCTTGACTTGCAGGGCGGCTCGCGCGAGCAGCGCGAGCAAGAGCGGCGCCGGCTGTTGCTCGAGCAGCGGCAAGCCCTCGAGCAGGGCGCTGCGCGGGTTCGACCCCGAAAGCGCGGCGATCACGAGGTCCGTCGGGCGCTTCGGAGCGACGCTCACCATGCGGCGAGCCTATCAAACTCCGACGCGGCGGGTCAGGCCTCGTCGGGCGGTGTGCTGGCCGGCGGCTCGCCGCGCTGTTCCCGCTGTCGGCTGATGGCCGTGCTCATCGCCTCGGCCGTGGCCGCGACGAGCGGGACCAAGAACGGGTAGTCCATCCGCGTCGGACCGATGACGCCGACCGCGCCTCCGGGGTGCCCGTCCTCCTGGTAGCGCGTGGCCACGAGGCTGACTGGGTACCCCACCGCGGAGCTCGTCTCCTCGCCGAGGAAGACCTGCACCCGATCCGAGTCGAGCGCGCGATCGAGCAATCCCACCAGCCGCTCGCGATCCTCGAGCGCGCGGAAAAGCTCGCGTATGTGCTCGACGTTCGCGAACTCGGGCTGCTCGAGCAGCCGCGCCTGGCCCTCGATCACGACGTCGATCGAGCGCGGAGCCTCCGCCGTCGCGCGCATCAGCGCGTGCCCGAGCTCACGGAGCAACGCGAGCTCGTCGCGCTGCTCCGCCATGCTGCTCGAAATGGCGTCTCGCACGGCGCGCAGGGTGCGACCTTCGACCACCACCTCCAGCATGTTGTGCAGGCGCTCGAGCTCGGCGTCCGAGAGCGGACGATCGACGCGGATGAAGCGATTTTCCACGGTGCCGTCCGAGAACACGAGCACGCTCAGCATCTCGTTCGGCCGGGTGGCGATGAAGCGCAGCTTGAGCAGCGTGCGGTCCTGGTTGTGCGCGCGCACGACGACCGCGGGAGCACCGCTCAGGTCCGAGAGCAGCTTGCCCGTCTCGCGCAGAAGGTCCGCTCCCGGGTCGAGATCCGCGATCCAGTCGCTGATGCGAGCGGCCTCCTCCTCACGCAGGCGACGGAGCTGCATCAGCGCGTCCACGAAGATCCGAAACGCCGAATCCGTCGGGAGCCGCCCGGCGGAAGTGTGGGGTTGCGCGAGGTACCCGGCGTCCTCGAGATCGGCGAGGACATTGCGGATGGTCGCCGCCGACAGATCGAAGCCGTACTTCTTGGTGAGTGTGCGACTTCCGACCGGCTCGCCGGTAGCGATGAACTCGCTCACCACTGCGTACAGCACGGATCGCGCGCGCTTCGGGAGGGGGTTCACTCGGAAATTCTGGCCTCAACGAGGCCCCCTCGTCAAACGCGAGAGCACCCCGAGGGGGTGGGGAGGGTCTCGTTCCGGGGCTACCGTACGAGGGGAAAACCGGCCGCCGTCGCACGTGAAGGTCGTCTAGG
>JAEZYO010000652.1 GCA_023419055.1 Pseudomonadota bacterium
TGCGTACGCTGGCGCCGTCACGCCGAGCGCGAACAAAGACAACAAGAGCGCGCACCCTGACCTTACCGCTCGAAAGGACATTCGACCCTCCATGCTGCCAGAAATCGAAAAAAGGCACTACTTCGAAGCCGACGGCGAAATGCCGGCCCGGCAGCGCAATCCGCGCGAAACAACGCGACGGGAAAAAGGTGGCCGAAGGTCGCACCCAGGACGACGCGCGCGCCCGCTGAAAGGCCGCGAGAACCGGCCTTAACGCGCGCGCTTCGCCCAGCGTAACGAGTGCGCCGTCCACAGGCTCTCGGCGCTGTAGACCGCGAGACCGAACCAGATCAGCGCGAAGCCGAGCGCCTTCTCGTGCCCGAACGGCTCGTGCCAGACGAGCACGCCCAATAAAAGCTGGGTGGTGGGCGCCACATATTGAAGGAGCCCCATCAACGAGAGCGGGATCCGCCGAGCACCCGCGGCGAACAAGATGAGCGGTCCCGTCGTGAGCGGGCCCGACATGAGGAGCAGTGTTCGATCCATGGCGCTCCCCGTGACGAAGCCGCTCTGCCCCTGAACGACGAGCCAGCCCAGGTACAGCAGGGAAAACGGAAAGAGCAGCGTGGTCTCGAGGGTCAAGCCCTCCAAGGCGCCGAGCTTCGCCGTCTTTCGCAAGAGGCCATAAGTCCCGAAAGAGGCGGCGAGCGAGAGCCCGATCCACGGAAGCTCGCCGACCAATGTCGTCAGCCAGAGCACTCCCGCCGCCGCGAGCGCGATGGCGATCCACTGCAGGCGGCGCAGGTGCTCCTTCAGAACGACCACGCCGAGCAGGACGCTCACCAGCGGGTTGATGAAGTAACCGAGGCTCGCGTCCACCACGCGACCGGTCGTGACCGCGTAGATGTAGATGAACCAGTTGATCGAGAGGCACGCCGCGCTCGCCGCGAAGCCGAGCAAGAGCGCGCGCGAGCGCCGCACCTGATCGAACCAGGCCCAGCGCTTCCTCACCGCGAGCACGCCGTAGAGCAGCAGCACCGACCAGACGATTCGGTGCACCAGAAACTCGAGCGGCCGCACCGGGACCGCCTTGAAGTAGAGCGGGAACAGGCCCCAGCTCGCGTAGGCCGTGAAGCTGAAGAGCATGCCGGCCCGCTGGCTTGCCAGCGAAGGAGCGGGTGCGGGAACGGGGGCAGAAGCCAAGGCCCGGCGAAACGTAGCGCTCCGGGCCCGGCTGTCACCCCCACAGTACGAAGCCGAACCGGTGAGGCTTCTGTACGGGAGCTTCAGCGAAACGAGACGTCGGAGCCGCCGCTCGTATCGACGTTACGTTCCTGCGGGTTCCCGTAGACCGTCACGTCGCTGCCTCCCGAGGCGTCGATGGTGGCGCTCTGCGATGCGCTGGCCGAGACGTCCGAACCGCCGCTCGCGTCGACCTGGAGGAGCTCCGTGGCGAGAGCGCTGTCCACGGCGGAGCCTCCCGAGGCGTCGATGAAGAGCTCACGCGCAGCGCCGGCGAGATCGATGTCACTGCCACCGCTCGCCTCGGCGCCGACACCCGCGGCGTAAACCGTCACGTCGAGATCGCTGCCGCCCGAAGCTTCGAGGCTCACGTAGCTTTCTTCGTCACCGCCGACCTCGCCCTCGAGATCGGAGCCGTCCTCGAGCTCGACGAACTCGATGACCGGCGCTCTGACGTAGATCCGAGCGCCGCCGCTCGGCTCGAGGTTCACGTCATCTTCGGTGCTGAGCACCAGATCGCCTCCCTCGATGCGGCTCTCGACGTACTGGAGCAAGTTTTCGTCCAGCCAGAGACGGAGCCCCGGCTCGCCGAGCTCGACCTGGACGTCGAGGCCGTTCTCGACGCGGATGCCGCGAAAATCGTCGACTCGTCGCAGCTCTTCCACGAGGTGACCGTTCCCCTCGATGGTTTCGTTGCAGCCAGCCAGGAACATCAAGCAAAGCGTGCCGATCCAGGTCTTCATGGTCTCTCCCAAAGGCTTCGACCCCTCCGTGCCCGCTGGTTCGCCGATCGTTCAATCCTCGGCGCGAGGCGGAGCGCGACAGTCGTGACGTGATGGTCCCGCAACGGGGAAGTGGGCGAACGTGCCCGGCCCGTGCTGGTCCGCTTCCTGCACCCCTAGGGGCGGCCACCATGGAACGACGCAGCCCTCAGGAACGAATGAGCCTGGTGCTCTCCGAGGATCGACTCGACGCATCGGAGCCGGATCTCGACGACGCGGAAGTGGGCGAGTTCTTGACCCGCTATGGCCAGGCGCTGAGCGCGGGCGACGTCCAGACGATCGCCGATCTCTGGAACTATCCGGCGCTCGTGTTGAGCGACGAGGGCCTGCGTGCCGTCAGCGGGCGCGAAGAGGTGGAGACGTTCTTCGAAGGCTCGAAGGCGGACTACGCCGCGCGCGGGATCGAGAGCACGCGCCCGGACATCGTGCGCCTCGAGTGGGTGACGGACCGCATCGCGCTCGTCGACGTGCGCTGGCCCTGCCTGGACGAGCGCGGGCTCGAGCGCGGCGAGGAGTGGGGAACTTATACCCTGCGGGTAGACGACGACGGGCACTTGAAGCTCTGCGTCGCGCTGCTGCGCGGCGCCTCGAGCGAGACCCACTGAACCCGCCGCCGAGCGATCGTTGAGCCGTCCGAGCCGAGCGCGGTCACTGAACGAAGCCGTCACCTTTGCGGCAACGGGTCGAGGTTGTCGACTCGGCAGAAGACTGTGACCTGACCGGAACCAGTACCAGCTCCACGCGTGAAAAAGGCACGAGTACGGCCGCCTTTGAATTCTCTGCGCCGCGCTCGTTGATCGAAGCTCACGCAGCGGCGCTCACCGGCAGCAGTTCGAGCGAGCGAGAAAATCTCATGGCGGTGAGAAACGAATCTTTCTTGGTGCGGCTTGCGCTCCTCGGCGCGGTGGGGCTCGCTGGCCTTCAAGCGTGCCAGGGCAGGATCCTCGACGGCTCGGTCGCGCCGGCTTCCGAAGCGGAGACCACGGGCGGCGCGGGGGGATCGCCGCCCGCGGCGGGTGGTCCCTCGGCGAGCGGAGGCTCGGGCTCGGTGTCTCCGGCGGGAGGAAGCGCGGGCTCACCTGCGGCTTGCGGTGCGGGACAGGTGGAGTGCTCGGGCACGTGCACCTCGCTTGAGGTCGACAACGCGAACTGTGGCGCGTGCGCCTCGGCGTGCGCGCTCGGTCAGAGCTGTTCGGGCGGCGGCTGTACGTGTAGCGGCGGTGGCGTGGATTGCGGCGCGGGCTGCGTGGACACGCTGACCGACGCGACGAACTGCGGTACCTGCGGCAATGCTTGCTCGAGCGGCCAGAGCTGCGTCGAGGGTGCCTGTCAGTGCCTCTCGGGCCTGAGCGCCTGCACGTCGGGCTGCGTCGATCTCCAGTCGGACGCGACGAGCTGCGGCGCGTGCGGGAACGCGTGCGGTCAGGGCTACGTGTGCAGCAACGGGAGCTGTTCGCTCGACTGCGCGTCCGGCCTCGCGCAGTGCGGCCAGGAGTGCGTCGACACCAAGACGAGCAGCAAGCATTGCGGCGCGTGCAACGCGGCGTGCCCCGCGGCGCAGAGCTGCAGCGGAGGCGAGTGCGCGTGCACCGACGGCCAGGCGCTCTGCGGCGATCAGTGCGTGAACACGCAGAGCAGCAACACGCACTGCGGCGGCTGCAACCAGCCGTGCAGCGGCGGCCAGTCGTGCTCGGGCGGCGCCTGCGCGTGCCCGAGCGGTCAGACGTCCTGCAACGGCTCGTGCGTGAACACGCAGAGCAGCAACGCGCACTGCGGCGGCTGCAACCAGGCGTGCGGCACGGGTCAAACCTGCTCGGCGGGTACCTGCCAGTGCGGCTCCGGTCAGACGTCTTGCGGGGGCTCGTGCGTGAACACGCAGAGCAGCAACGCGCACTGCGGCGGCTGCAACAAGCCGTGCTCGAACGGCCAGACCTGCTCGGGCGGCGTGTGTAGCGGCGGGCCCACCGGCAAGGCGTTCAGTCAGTGTCGCTTCCATTTCGGGACGGTCGACTCGAAGGCGCGCAACAACGCGGCGCTCACCGCACAGCTCGACTACTTCGTTCCGGGGTGGCTCGGCCAGGCCAACACCTTCGACATGAACTACGTCTGCAATGACACCAAGGCGGGCGCGGTCTTCCAGAATTTGACGCCCGCCGTGGTCGCGTACGTGATCGCCTTCAAGGCGCGACGCGACGCGGGGCTCCAGGACTGCAACGTCTCGGGCAACACGAACCTCTGCAAGTACGGCGCGACGTTCATCCGCCAGAACCGCGCGGCCATCCTCGACGTCTACAAGTCCTACGCGCAGGGCTTCGCGAGCTGCTACGGCACCACCAAGCCGATGATCTGGCTCATGGAGCCGGATTTCTACCAGTACCACGCAGGTGGTGACGCCAACGCGCTCACGCAAGCCGAGGCGGGGCAGCTCATGGCGGAAATCGTCTCGACGGTGCGCTCGGCGATGCCGAACGCCATCTTCTCGATGGATGTCTCGCCGTGGGTCGGTCAGAACGGCAAGGACAACGGCGCTCAGTGGTTCGGTAACTTCACCATGAGTGACTTTACCTTCATCAATACTTCCGGCGGCGGCACCGCGGCCGGCAACACGCGCATTCGTCCCGAGAACGAGATGACCTGGGCAGGGGTCTACTCGGTGACCAAGAAGCCTATCTTGGCCGATACCGGCTACGGCGTGGCCGGGACGCCCACCGGTCACGATGCGAACTGGGACTCCGTCTCGAACCTCAACGCTCGCATCGCGAACGGCGTGGTCGGGATCGCGCAGTACAACCCGAACTCGAACTGGGGCTCGACCATCAGCAGCATTCGGTCGCAGCTCGGCGCCGTCGGGTGTTACTGAAGCGCGCGCTCCTCTTCGCGTTTGCGCTCGCGGCGTGCTCGGAGCGGCGCGCACCCGAGGCCGCGGCGCAACCGGAGCTCACGTGCAGCGCTCCGCGCCGCGATTTCGGTCGCGTGCTCGAGGGTCAACGTCTGCTGCACGCTTTCCGATTGGAGAACCGGAGCTCGACCCCCCTCGTCGTTCACGGGGTGGACGGCGGCTACGCTTGCAAGGCGGCGGCGGTGCCGCCGGGCGTCGCGGCGCGCGACGGCGCGACGCTCGAGGTGGCGTGTGAGACCACGGGACACCCGGCGCGTTTGCTCGAGCGCTTGACGGTGCGATCGAACGCGTCGCCGCTCGAGCTCGAGCTCGCCGCCGAGGTCGAGCCGCTGCTCGCGTTCGAGACCACGCTGGTCGAGCTCAGGACTCGCTTCGGTGCGCCTCTGGAGCGCAAGATCGGCCTCACGGGACCGCTGCTGTCGCGCGCGGAGCTCCGAGTCGTCGAGGTGACCCTCGCCGGAGTCGAGGTAACGGTGGTCGACGGTGAGAAGGCGCTCGAGCTGCGCTCGCCAGCGAGCGAAGTCGGCGTCGGAGCGGGACACGTGCGCGTGGCGACGGGTCTCGAGCACCCGAAGGAGCTCACGCTGCCGTACTCGTTCGAGGTGAAGGGCAACCTCACGATCGAGCCGGAGCGCCCGTACGTGAATCTGCGCCTCCCCGGTCCGAAGCAGGTCGCGTTCTCCGTCACGAGCACGCGTGACGACTTCGTCCTTCGATCCGTCGAGGTGAGCGAGGGCCCCTTCGAGGCGCGCTTCGAGCGGCGCGCGGCGCGCGTTTACGAGGTTCAGGCGCGGGTGCGTGACGACGCGATGCCCGACGATCGCGGGTTTTCCGGCGAGCTCGTGCTCGCGAGCAACGACCCGTCCGAGCCGCGCAAGGTCGTGCCGCTCTTCGCGCTCGGAGTTCCGAACCCCGACTAGGCTTCAGCCGCCGGTGCAGAGCTCACCGGGCATGGCTTCGAACCAGCCTTCGTTGTCCGGATCGGCCAGGATCTTGGCGACGTTGGCGGCCGAGAACGAGCACAGATCTTCCGGATCGTTCGTGTAGAAGCCGTACTGCATGCAGTCGTCGTTCGGGCCCTCGTGATCGAGGCCGAGCACGTGCCCGAACTCGTGCGCCACGTGCCCGATGCAGTGCGCCGAGTTGTTGTCGTCGTACGGGTAATTGAAGCCACCGGATCCGATGCAGGTAAGATCGTCACCGTCCATCCAGGCGCCGCCGAAGTTGCCGCCCACGCGCCCGTCGTGTCGCGAGGTCGGGTAGTTCACGACGCGGTGGTTCGAGTCGAAGTTCTGGATGCCGAGCTTCTCGTAGACCTCGTTCTTGACGTTGCCGAGGCGATACCAGCGCTCGTCGTTGTGAATGCCGTCGGGCGTCGTCAGGTAG
>JAEZYO010000744.1 GCA_023419055.1 Pseudomonadota bacterium
CTGATGGGTTCCGCAGGGTCTCGCGCGCTCGTCGTCGATCGGGAGCGCTCCCAGGTGTTCGAGTCTCTCGACGGAGGAGCGACGTGGGAGCCTGCAGGACGGCTCCCCGCCGAGCTCTGCGTCGGCGACAACCAGTGTGACGTGCCCATCCAGTGCGCGCCGGAGGGCTGCGTGATCGGGCACGAGCTCTCCCGCATCGGGTGGGGGGGCCAAGGTGACGAAGAGCTCGGGTCGCTCTCGCCGAGCGACGTCACACCGAAGGAGGCGCTCGAGCGCCGGGTCCAGACGCCGCTCGAGTGCGTGCTCTCCCCGGGGGCGTTCAAGCCACTCCCCGGTGTGAGAGAGCTGCCCCAGGCCGACGCGGCCGCGATCGGCAAGGCCGCCTGGTTCGCGCCGGCGCAAAACCTCGCGACGGCGTCGGCCTCGCTGTTCCGCGGCGTCTCGGGGCCGAAGGCTCGCGTCGAGAGCTCCACCTTGCTGCCGCCCGTACCGCGGGGTGAAGCGTACGCTTTCACGTTGGTGAGCCAGATCGAGGGCGCCGCGGCGATCAGGTTCCCGTTGCCGAGCGGAGGCGAGCGGCGCATCACGAACGTGGAGCTCGCGTGGCAAAACCTCTTCGAGGGCCGCGTCAACGAAGCTCGCTTGCGGGACGCGGGGGTGTACCTGAACGGCGACGTCGCTCACGTGAGTGGCCGCCACTACTCGGCGCAGGCCGATTTGATCAGCATCGCCGAGGGCGGCCTCTACCTGCGCCTGCACGCCACTCCGAAGGATCAGCAGGTCACCTACTTCGTCGACGGCGGCTCGGTGGTGGAGCTCCCTCCCATTCCGTGGCCGGAGAGCCTCCGCGCGAAGGGCCGGGTCGAGATGGCGCACGTCGGGGGCAAGCACCTCGGACTCTTGCTCTACGGGCGCGGCGCGGCGCTCGTGCGCGCGAGCCGACACGGCGGCAGCTGGACCTTCGACGCGGGCGTCACCGGGCTCGCGAACCCCGGCGCCTTCCGGCTGATGCAGGGCCTGAACATCACGTACCTGGGGGGCAAGACAGCGCTCGCCGTCGAGCTCGACGACCTCTCCGGGCGCGGCGGTTCCGCGCAGCTCTTCGGCCTGCGCGCCGAGGGTGACGTGCTGGAGGCCCCGATCGCGGTCCCGACCCAGAGCGATCTCGGGCGCGACGTCGAGGCTTGCGGAACCGCAGAGCGCACCAGCAGCGCGCGCATCGTGGCGCCGTTCTTGCCGGGCACGAGACACCCGGTGCTGATCACGGACGCCGTCGACGCGCCGCGCGTCATGGTGACCGCCACGGCGGTCTTGCACGGTACTCCGGCGAGCCCGTGCGTCGCGGCGTTCGACGCCGAGCCCGTGAGCGCCGACAACGGCAACGCGTTGCCGGAGAGCGCGCTCGTCTTGTTGGACGATCTCGAGCACGCGTGGCTCTTCCGCGTCGCCCGCGGGATTGGGGGCGAGGGGGAGGTCGTGGAGTACCGCAACATGAGCTGTCGCTTTTCACCGACGGCGGAGGTGCCGCCCGAGCTCTTCCGCATGCCGGGGACGACCGCGCCGCGACTCCAGGGCGCCCGGGCGGAGCCGCGCAAAGCAGGGGAGTAGCGGCCGAAACGCCGAACTTCGCGGACCGTCGAGCCTCCTGCTCCCGGTGATGGTGACGGGCCACGGGCCGCATGGTAGGGGCCCCGGCGTCATGATCCCGCGTTACACCCCGAAAGAGTTCGCCGAGCTTTGGTCCGACCGCACCCGCTACGGGGTCTGGCTCGAAGTCGAGCTCGCGGGTTGCGAGTCCATGGAGGTCGCAGGTCTCGTGCCCAAAGGCACGGCCAAGGCCATCCGCGATCTCAAGCTCGAGCTCGACCCCAACGTGATCGAGGAGATCGAACGGACCACCCGCCACGACGTGATCGCCTTCTTGACGCACGTGGAGCGCCTGGCCGGACCTCCCGCGCGTTGGCTGCATCGCGGCATGACGTCGAGCGACGTCGTGGACACGAGCTTGTCGATCTTGCTCGTGCGCGCGGCGGATCTCCTGCTCGAACGAACCGACCGCCTGATCGCCGCGCTCGCTACGCGCGCCCGCGAACACGCGAAGACGCCGCTCATCGGGCGCTCGCACGGCATTCACGCCGAGCCGGTCACGTTCGGGATCGCGCTCGCCGGACACCTCGCCGAGATCAAGCGAGGTCGCAAGCGACTCGAGCTCGCGCGGAACGAGGTGGCGGTGGGTAAGATCGCCGGCGCTGTCGGGACGTACGCGCACCTGTCGCCCGAGATCGAGGAGCGGGCGCTCGCGAGCCTCGGGTTGCGAGCCGAGACGGTGTCCACCCAGGTGGTCGCGCGCGATCGTCACGCCGCCTACTTCTCCGCGCTCGCGCTGCTCGCCGCCGCGATCGAGCGCTTCGCCACGAACGTCCGACACTGGCAGCGCACCGAGGTGGGTGAGGCGGAGGAGCGCTTCTCTCAGGGACAAAAGGGCTCGAGCGCGATGCCCCACAAACGGAACCCGATTTTGAGCGAGAACCTGTGCGGCCTCGCGCGAGTCGTGCGCTCCGCCGTCACGCCCGCGCTCGAGAACATCGCGCTCTGGCACGAGCGCGACATCTCTCACTCCTCCGTCGAGCGCATGATCGCGCCGGACGCGACGACCACGCTCGGCTTCATGCTCGAGCGCGCCGCCGGGCTCGTCGAGGGGCTCGTCGTGTATCCGGAGAACCTGAAGCGGAACCTCGAGCGCACGGGGAACCTCTTCTTCAGCGAGGCCATCATGCTCGCGCTCGTGGAGAAGGGCCTCGCGCGCCAGCAGGCTTACGAGATGGTGCAGCGGAACGCCATGCGCGCCTTCCGCGGCGAGGGAGCCTTCCGCGACTTCCTGGGTCAGGACGCCGACATCCAGTCGAAGTTGACGCCTGCTGAGCTCGACGAGTGCTTCGACCTCGAGCACGCGCTCCGCTACGCGGAAGCCCTGGTCGAGCGCGGCATCCGCGAGTAAGGCCGAGACGCTTCCCTATTTTTGCTTCTCGGCCTGCTTCACGCGTTCGTAGTCGGCAGCGGCCTTCTCGATCAAGCCGTAGTCGCGCGCGGCGCGCTCCGCTTCGGCGGTGAGCGCCGCGGTGAAGAGCGTCAAACCCCAGATGCCGTTGTCACGACGGCGAAAGGGGTAGCGAGTCCCGAGCGTGGTCTGCACCGTGGCCCGATCGCCGTTCACCTCGACCTTCGCGACCCCGGAGAGATCGCGCCGCAGGCGATTCACCCAGCCGCGCCGCTCGGCGTAGAGCGCGAACACGTCCGAGCCGTCGGGCGCGTTCGCCTCGGCCTCGTAGGCCCGAGCGAGGCGCGTGCGCTCCGGCTCGGGGTACGCTTCGAGCACCCGATCGCGCGAGCGCTTTCGAAAGTCCCGGATGGTGTAGGCCGCGTGCTGCGCCGCGGTCTCGGTATAGGCGAAGAAATCTTGGGCGCGCCCGTTGTTCACCGCGATGACGACGCGGTAGTACGCACCCTCGGGGGTGCGATCGCTCGGGAACATGAGCTGCGCGATCAGCATGGCCCCGAGGCCGGCGGCGAGCGCCAAACCCAGGATCCAGACCAAGATTCGGCTCCATCGGCTGTCGCGCGCCGATGCGCTCGGACGCTTGGGCGCGCGCGTGCTCTGAGGATTCGGACGGCTCGGCGTGGACGAGTGCGAGCTCTTCGTCGACGCCTGAGACACGGCGGGAGGGGGCGCGCTGCTCGCCATGGACGGCCGAGGAGGTAGCACGAAACGTTGACGGCCGGCAGGCAGGCGGGGGACTCTCTGCCCGATGCTCGAAGGAAAGTCGGTCGCGGTCGTGGTGCCCGCGTTCCGCGAAGAACGCTTGATCGCGCGAATGCTCCGGCGCGTTCCGAGCACGGTCGACGCGATCTACGTCGTGGACGACGCGAGTGACGACGCGACGCTCGAGCAGGCCCGGGCGCTCGGCGATGCGCGCGTCCACTGCCTCAGGCACGAGACCAACCGCGGGGTCGGCGCGGCGATCGCGAGCGGCTACCGCCACGCGCTCGCTGCCGGTCACGACGTCCTCGTCGTGATGGCGGGTGATGATCAGATGGACCCCGCGGATCTATCGCGCCTGACGGCTCCCGTGATTGCGGGGCGAGCGGAGTACGCCAAGGGAAATCGCCTGTCCCACCCCGAGGCTCACGTCATGCCGCGTTTTCGGCGCCTCGGGACTCGCTTGCTCGCGTGGCTGACGCGAGCCGTGAGTGGCCTTGCGGTCGACGACACGCAGTGCGGCTACACGGCGCTCTCCGCCCGCGCGGCGCGCTTGCTCGATTTGGACGCGCTCTGGCCGCGTTACGGCTACCCGAACGATCTACTCGTCATGCTCTCGGCCCGAGGTCTCGCCGTCGTCGACGTCGAGGTGAGACCCGTGTACGCCGACGAGAAGAGCGGACTACGCGTGTGGCACGCCGTGATGATCGCGGGCGTCATTCTCAGGCGCGCATGGCTCGAGCGACGCCGCGCGCGCGCACGACGCAACGAACGCGCGCTCAGCGAGGGGCGCGCTGCTTGACGTCCGCGTACGCCTGACCTGCGGGTTTACCGGTCTCCACCGGCAGACCCTTCTGGCTCCAGCCAGGGCTCGGGCGGCCGAACGCGTCACGGCTGCCGTCCCAACCCGCGCCCATCTCGGCGAGCTCCGTGAAGCCGAGCGCCGAGAGCTGCTGCACCGCACGCTTCGAGCGGCCGCCGGCCTTGCAGCCCACGACGAGCTTTTCGCCCTTGGCGAAGGCTTGCTC